>JBDKJC010000314.1:0-5153 GCA_039796815.1 Cyanobacteriota bacterium
GTGGACATTCTGGCTGTGAGGCAGCTTTGGCAGCAGCTAGATTAGGCTGTCGCACCTTAATGTTGACCCTGAATTTAGATCGGATTGCTTGGCAACCGTGTAACCCTGCGGTGGGAGGCCCTGCCAAGTCTCAATTGACCCATGAAATTGATGCGTTGGGGGGAGAGATCGCTAAGGTAAGCGATCGCACCTATCTGCAAAAACGAGTGCTAAATGCTTCCCGTGGCCCTGCGGTGTGGGCATTGCGGGCGCAAACCGATAAGCGAGAATATGCAGCGGTGATGAAGCAGATCGTGGAAAATCAGGAGAATTTGAGCGTCCGCGAAGGGATGGTGACGGATCTAATATTAGGGAAAAACGATGAGGTAATTGGTATTGAAACCTATTTTGGTACTTGTTTTGCTGCTAAGGCAGTGATCTTGACTACAGGTACTTTTTTGGGGGGCAAGATTTGGGTCGGGAATAAATCGATGGATGCGGGGCGATCGGGAGAATTTGCCGTTACAGGTTTGACAGAGACTTTAAATCAACTAGGTTTTGAGACAGGCAGGCTAAAAACAGGGACTCCTGCGAGAGTGGATAAGCGATCGGTAGACTATAGCAAAATGACCCCGCAGCCTCCTGATGAAGAGATGCGCTGGTTTAGCTTTGACCCCGCAGCTTGGATCGAAAAAGAACAAATGAACTGCTATCTCACCCGCACTACCGCCGAAACTCATCGTATTATTCGTGATAATTTACACCTTTCTCCTGTATACGGTGGCTGGGTCGATGCCAAAGGGCCTCGTTACTGTCCGAGTATTGAAGATAAAATTGTGCGTTTTGCTGATAAAGAAAGTCATCAGATCTTTATTGAACCAGAAGGTAGAGAAATTCCTGAGCTTTATATTCAAGGCTTTTCCACGGGATTACCAGAAAACTTACAGTTAGCAATGCTGAGAACGCTGCCTGGTTTGGAAAACTGCGTGATGCTACGTCCTGCCTATGCAGTGGAGTACGATTTCATCCCCGCTACCCAGTGTTATCCCACCCTAATGACCAAAAAAGTTGAGGGACTATATAGTGCAGGACAAATTAATGGCACGACTGGCTATGAGGAAGCAGCGGGACAGGGTTTAGTAGCGGGGATTAATGCGGTTAAGTTTGTTAAGGGTGAACCTGAAGTGATTTTCTCGCGGGAAGATAGTTACTTAGGTACGCTAATCGACGATCTCTGTACCAAGGATTTACGGGAACCCTATCGACTGTTGACTAGTCGCTCGGAATACCGCTTGATATTACGTTCAGATAATGCCGATCGCCGTTTGACTCCTTTGGGTCGAGAAATCGGTCTAATTGATAATCGTCGCTGGCAGCTTTATCTCGATAAACAAGAGAAGATTGCTACGGAAAAGTCCAGACTCCAAGAAACTCGGGTTAAAGAACAAGAAGCAGTGGGAATAGCGATCGCCGAAGAGACTGAGCAAAAGATTAAAGGTTCGATTACTCTAGCAGATTTGCTGCGCCGTCCTAAATTTCACTATGCCGATCTCCAAAAATACGGTTTAGATAATCCTGAATTAAATCTTGCTGAGACGGAAGGAGCAGAAATTGATCTTAAATATTCTGGCTACATTAAGCGCCAAGAACTACAAATCGAGCAAATGGCTAAACATACTAAGCTGAGGCTGCCTCAAGATTTGGATTATCTAACGGTGGAAACTCTGCGGATGGAAGCTAGAGAAAAACTAAATCAAGTTAAACCTTTAACTATCGGTCAAGCTAGCCGTATTGGTGGGGTTAACCCTGCCGATGTTAATGCCTTATTGGTTTATTTGGAAATTAAATCTCAAAAACAAAAAGCGGCGGTGGTGAATTAACTATTTGTTATTAATTATGACGGGAGACAGTTAGGGAAGTAGGGAGATAGAGAGATAGAAAATCACCAGTATGAAGTTAATATATCAGTAATTCCCCAAGTCCCCAAGTCCCTAATTCCCTATCGTTCAACATATTAATTAACAATGAAAGCTTTCGTAACTGGTGGAACGGGTTTTGTTGGGGCCAATTTAATCAGGCTATTGCTGCGCCAAGGATATGAGGTTAGAGCTTTGGTGCGTAATCAGAGTTTTTTAGATAATCTTCAGTCTTTAGAAATCGAAATTGTCACAGGAGATTTAAACAGCAGCGATTTATCAACCCAAATGTCTGGCTGTCAGGTGTTATTTCATGTTGCCGCGCAATATTCTTTGTGGCAAAGCGATCGCGATCTACTTTACCGTAGTAATGTTTTGGGTACGCGCAATATATTAGCCTGCGCTAGTCAAGCAGGGATTGAACGCACTGTTTATACTAGTTCTGTGGCTGCGATTGGGGTTAAGCCAGAAGGCATAGCGGATGAAACTTATCAAAGTCCTGTAGATAAATTGGTAGGAGATTATAAAAAATCCAAATACTACGCCGAACAAGAGGCAGCAAAAGCAATACAGCTTGGTCAAGATATAGTGATTGTCAACCCCAGTACTCCTATTGGTGCGTTTGACTTGAAGCCTACTCCCACAGGAGAAATTATTGTCCGTTTTTTGCAACGTCAAATGCCTTTTTATATCGATACAGGACTGAACTTAATTGATGTGCAAGATGTAGCCCAGGGACATATTTTGGCTTTAACTAAGGGCAAAACAGGCGATCGCTATATTTTAGGCAATCAAAATCTAACTTTTAAGGAATTATTAGGTAAATTAGAGCAAATTACAGGATTACCTGCGCCTAAATATACCATTCCCTATTGGCTTCCCTATGGTGTTGCTTGGTTAGAAGAAAATGTCTTGGCGAAATTAGGCAAACAGCCTACGGTTGCTTTAGACGGCGTACGAATGTCTCGACAAAAGATGTTTTACGATCCGAGTAAAGCTGTTCGAGAATTAGGATTACCCCAGTCTGATATTAATTTTGCTTTAACCGAAGCTGTAAACTGGTTTATCGGGCTTCGCCTCTAGCTGTAAGCTATAAGCTATAAGCTATAAGCTATAAGTTATACGAACGAAAGTATTTCAGCTTCAGCTTACTTTTTTTAGTACTAACCAACAGGTAAATCTTTTACTAGACAATAAGGACGACTGTAGGATAGGGGAGATTCTAACGAGTGTTGTAATAAAAAATCGGGATTGCTCATGATCTTTTCGGTTACTCCATCATAAACAACTTGACCTTGACTTAAGACGATAGTGCGATCGCAAAGTTCTAAAGCCATGTCTAAATCATGAGTTGCCACTAATTGAGTCAGAGATAAATTTTTGAGTAACTCGATCAAGTGACGACGAGAACGCGGATCTAATTGGGCGGAAGGTTCATCTAAAACCAATACCTGGGGTTTCATAGCCAAAACTCCAGCGATCGCAATTCGTTTTTTTTCGCCTCCCGATAAATTCTCGGTATTTCTAACTCCATAACGTTCTGGATCGATATCAACCATCATCATAGCTTGCTGGACTCGCTGGGCTAACTCTTCATCTTGACACCCACAATTTTTTGGGCCAAAAGCAACATCATCCCAAACCGTCGGCATAAATAGTTGATTATCAGGATTTTGAAAGACTAAGCCGACAAAATTACGAATATCGCGCAAATTATCGGCATCCATCCACCATTTTCCCACTTTAATCCTGCCTGATTGAGGCAAAATAATGCCATTGAGGTGTAGTTGTAGAGTTGATTTACCCGAACCGTTAGCACCAATTAAGGCTACTCGTTCCCCTGCTTCAATAGCTATATTGATGTTGTTTAGAGCTTTTGTGCCATCGGGATAAGCATAACTAAGATTTTCAATAATGATTGGATTATGGTGCATTAAGATTATCGATGAATTTTGAATCAAAAAAAGAGCGAAGCAGCGGACGCGATATCCGCTACAGGACTACTTCAAGAAGCGATCGCTTAAAGAAAATATTGTGTGTCGCGATCGCGAAGTTATTACTTATTACCCATTACTTATTACTTAATTACCCATTACCCACACCAGTGACTACCACTGAGGTAAATAAATAGACTGCCCCAATAGCATCAAAATCAGAGTTAAGGTGAGGACTAAAACATCGCGTCGTCCACCAGAGGGTACTTTTTCAACTACAGGTACTCCCTGATAACCGCGAGCCAACATTGCTTGATACACTCTTTCTCCTCGCTCAAAAGTACGGATAAACAGAGTCCCCATCATGTTGCCAATCACTAACCGTTGCCAAACACTGTTTTTGGCGAAATTACGCGAAGTAGCAGCCCGACGCATTGCCTGAAATTCTCTGATTAAAACGCCTACATAGCGATACATTGAAGCTAAGATAGCAACTAATAAAGGAGGAACTCTTAAAGCGGTCAAAGCATTGAGCAGGGCTGGAACTGAAGTGGTTAAGGTAAGTATGTTAAGCATTAGAAGCGATAGCAAAGCCTTGATCGTGACACTACCCAAAACAGTCAAACCTTCTGTGGTAATGCGCAAGATTCCCCAAGACCATAGAACTTCACCACCATCTCGAAATAGAGTTCCGAGTAATACAGCACCAATGAAAGCAAACTCAATGGCAATTCTTTTAAATAGTACTTTTTTAGTAACGCGACTAAAAAAAACTACTCCTAATACTCCTAACCCATAAATTGCCCAAGACCACCAACGTCCATTAGGTGTAAGAGCGATCGCAAATACCATCAGTAATACACATAATAGACGAGTGCGGGGAGCAAGAGAATGCCAAAAAGTAGCTTGTTTGCTATCGATGTCTAAATGAAATGCTCCTAACTGTAGCAATAGCATCCACTCACTTCCTAATTAATTAATATTGACTCGATTGCTATTCTTCTGACCCAGAAGTAGTATTTTGCTCGACAGTAGAAGAATTTTTAACCGCGAGTTTGCCAATTCCCCAGGCTAATCCAAACGTAGCCAATGTCCCAACTAAGCCTGCCATGGGTGTTGCGACTGCTTCGGGGACTCCTTTGAGGGCATATTCATCAAATATTTGAGCAAAAGGCAGTTTGTTAGCTGGTGCATCTTCACGAGCCTTATGTTCAAATTTTAAATCTTGGGAAACGCGATCGAGACCATCGGGATCTGAACTAGCGAAAGGAGAAACAAAAATGGCAATTAACAAGGCAATACCTAAGCCAGAGAGGACAAAAGT
>JBDKJC010000315.1:0-5136 GCA_039796815.1 Cyanobacteriota bacterium
AGGAAAGGATAATCAGTATTCAGATGTACCCAAAGTAATGGATCTTCCTGGAAGGGATAAAGATAACGATAAAATTCTAAATAATCCTCGTCGGTTAAATCGCGGGGGGATTTTTTCCAAAGTGCGTCTTGTTTATTGATCTGTTCGTTATCCAGAACAATCTTAACTGGCATAAAGTCACAGTAAGTTTTAACCAACTGTCTGACTCTTTGGGGTTCAGCGTATTCTACTTCATCATCAAGTAAGGTAAGAGTAATAGTTGTCCCGACAGTAGTGCGATCGCTCTCGGTCAATTCAAACTCTGGAGAACCATCACAAGACCAATGTACCGCAGTTGCGCCTTCTTGATAGGACAGAGTATCGATTTCTACTTTTTCTGCCACCATGAAGGCAGAATAGAAACCTAAACCAAAATGACCAATTAGCTCGTTGGAATCTTTTTCATACTTTTTAATAAAATCTTCCGCACTAGAGAAAGCAACTTGATTGATATATTTTTTAATTTCATCAACCGTCATGCCAATACCATTATCAGAGACGGAAAGAGTTTTTTTGCTTTTATCTACACTCAGCTTAACTTCAGGCTCGCTAATTTCTCCCTGCATTTCTCCAGCCAGGGAAGCCATTTTTAGTTTCGAGATCGCATCAACTGAATTGGAAATTAATTCTCGTAAGAAAATTTCGTGATCTGTATATAGAGACTTCTTAATAATCGGGAAGATATTCTCGGTATGAATTGAAATGTTGCCTTTTTCAAGTACAGCCATGGTTATAACTACAGTATCAATCGTAAACTACTCAATAATATTAATATTGTCCGATCGCTCGACATTCAATGTTCTTGGATACCCTACCTACAAGGATGCGGATTACCCTACCTAAATAGATATTTGATATGGAGAAGTAGGGAATTAGGGAGTAACCCTATTTAAAGTGATTATCCGAACTCGATATTACTGAGTTGCTGCTATTAAACTATCCAGCACCGTAAAATAGCTACAATTAGAGAACATTTTGCGAAGATATTTACGGAGCATAGCTGCATGATACCTACAGTAATAGAAAGTTCGGGTCGCGGCGATCGCGCCTTTGATATTTATTCTCGTCTGCTACGAGAAAGAATTGTTTTTTTAGGACAGCAAGTTACCGATGAAATTGCCAACTTGGTAGTTGCTCAACTGCTGTTTTTAGAAGCAGAAGACCCTGAAAAAGATATTTATCTTTATATTAACTCCCCTGGTGGTTCAGTATCGGCTGGGATGGGAATGTTTGACACCATGAATCAGATTCGCCCTGATGTCTGTACGATCTGTATTGGTTTGGCTGCTAGTATGGGTGCTTTTTTACTTAGTGCTGGAGAAAAAGGCAAGCGCATGAGTTTACCTAATTCAAGGATTATGATTCACCAACCTTTAGGTGGCGCACAGGGACAGGCGACGGATATTGAGATTCAAGCCAAAGAGATTTTATATCTCAAACAAAAACTGAATGGGCATTTGGCAGACCATACGGGTCAGCCTTTATCGAAGATTGAAGAAGATACCGAGCGAGATTTCTTTATGTCGGCTGAAGAATGTAAAGAATATGGTCTGATCGACCAGGTAATTGCTCGTCGTCCTTCTGCTACTAATCCTCCCGAACTAGTTAGCTAGTAAATAAGTAGATCTGTAGGTTGGGTAGCGCCAAGCAAAACCCAAAACCCAGAAAACATTGCTACAACAATTAACTATTGGGTTTCGCGTAATCTATACAATTTACCAGATCGGCGATCGCTTCTTAATACCATGAGCGATCGCTTGGCAGAGAAATATTAATACTTTTCATTGTCGGATAGTTTTAACTTTACATAACAAGAGCGATTGCTAATCTGAACACAATTAAGCACAATTAAGAAAGTAAAGTCAAAAAAATTGGTAAATACTTTTTAAACTCAATAAAATCTTTATCTGTTGTCAAAATTTCATAGTTTCTTCGGCTGGCGATCGCACAAATTAAGAAATCAGTGTTTGATCCCTGAATACCATTGCGACGACAAAAATTAAAATGCTCTGCTGCTAATTCATAATCTTCTATATCTAGTGGCAAATTAGAAAAAGCTCGAAGGTATTCTCTCAATTTCTCAAACTGTTTTTGGTATTTAATACCAGATAAAATTTCTTGTCTAATCGCGCCGATCATAATTACTCTACCGTCTGCAATTAAATCACGAAGTTGATTAACTATTAAATTATTGGTTGTGGGCTGTCGTCTTAATGCTAATGACCAAACAGAAGTGTCAACAACAACTTTCATGATTTATTTTGAGGCTTATAACCCTCTGGGTTTGACGCAGGAAGCAGCCAATCACGTTGCTGTTTATAGTCATACTCCTCTTCGTATTCGATTGTTCCGAATAATTCAGTAATTGTTAATTGTTTTCGTCTTTGAACGTATTCTTTTAAAGCTTCTTCTACAACAGCACGTTTGGTACGATGACCACCGAGTTTTAATGCCTCTTGAATCAACTTTTTGTCAATTTCTAAATTAGTTGCCATATTTATTTACCTTAAGTTTGTGCAAATATTTATACAGTATATCGCACAAATAATTGCGATCGCCCTGCCAACTCTTCTTCATCACATGAGCGATCGCCTTCCCACACCACAAAAGTCATCCGAAATCCCCAATTCCCCAATTCTGTGCTTATTGATTTCTCTTTTTTTGTCGCCAGTTTAATAGCGATCGCTTTGATGAATTAATTTGATGAATTAAAAAGTGAATTGTAAAGATGACATTGTGGCTGTTAAACATGAGGTTGAGTAGTAAAGTCTATTGATTGAGATAATATTCACCACGGGGAAATAAGTCAGTATTATAAGGCTGGGGTTTCTTGGCTTGGGGTGGAAACTGACGCACGTAAGCTTGACGAATATCCTGCCTGACTTTAACTGGATCGATTTCCGCCTGCTGCAAGAAGTTGACCACTTGAGGATCTTTTAATCTTTGTAATAAAAGCGGTTTATCAAAGGAGATAAGAGTGTCACTACCAATTAAAATCCAAAGATTTTTTGCCATCCCCACTTTGACCACATAGGGAAAAACACTTTGCATAGTTTGTTGCGCACCTGCACCTACATCCCACTGGACAAAAAAGCCTCCAGGTTTAAGATGAGCCTGGACTTGTTGAAAGAATTCTTGAGAATAGAGCATTCCTGCGCGCGATCGCCAAGGTTGAATGGCATCCGCTTCGATAATGTCAAATTTTTCCTTGCTAATAGTTAGTTCTCTACGTCCATCTCCCACAATAATTTCGTATCTGGGATCTTGAAATAAGTGCTTTAAAGCCTTCCCTGCTGCTCTTTGGGAGTATTGCTGCAATACGGGTAATTCTGCCCCTAATAGCTCGATAATTTTAATTTTCTTGGTCAGGGGATTTACGCCGACGGTATGAGGAGTTCCCCCCGACCCCAGACCGATAATCATGATCTGTTGGGGGTTGGGATGCAAAAGAGCGGGAGTGCTGCCTAGTAGTCCATGGATGTGTAGATAGGGAAAATTAGCCTGTACCTGACCACTAGCCAGTAGTTTACCATGACCATTTGTTTCAGCGATTTCCCTTTGGGAATGCTCCGCGATCGCAGCTACGCTGGTAGAATCTTCAACTACCTGAAAATAGGCTTGAGGATTGACGGCATGAAGAGCAGCCCAAAGACTTTTGTTGTTGGGAAAAACCACTGTTGTCGCCACACCAAGCATAATTAAAGCGGTAATTAACAGATTTTTGCTTAAGTTAGGGCGAATTAAAAGTAAGAAACAGATGCCAATAATGACTAAAAGCCGAATCGAGCCTGCTGTACCTAATAAATCGATTAATACTAAGCCTGTTAATAAACTACCTGAAGTATTGCCCAAAATACTTGCCAGATAAATAAAGCCCACTCGCTTACCAATTTCACCATAATTTTGCTGGACTGCTTGCTGTACTAAAGGGAAATAAAATCCCATCAATAAGCTAGGGACAATGGTAATTACTCCAGGAATAACTAAATACTTAAACAATACTTCTGTACTTAAGTGATGCAAATTAATAAATCCAGCATCCGATCGCAAACCAGGATGAGCTTGCCAGTAAAGCCCGATACTCCAAATGGCGATCGCTGAATACAAAGAAATTATCCCTTGAATGGTTAAAAATATTTTTTTTGGCTTACGGATATAGCCAACAGCTTTAGCGCCGATCATACTGCCGATCGCATTGCTAATTAAGACAAAGGCTAATAAATGACCGTAGGTATAAGCATTCGACTGGAGGGCAATATCTAAAACCCTAAACCACAGAATTTCCCAAGAAATTGCCGTAAAACCTGAAAAAAATACGAATAAATACCAAGATTTAAGAGATTGAGTCTTATTTTCTAACGATACGGTAGCAACCTCTGATTGATGGTGCGGAAAATTACTCTGAGAAAAACGAGAAGCTAAAATTAACGCCGACATCCCAACAGTGAAGCTAAACAGCGCTCCTAAATATACCGTCTTGTCATAACCTAAAGTACCGATAATATACCAGCCAGAAACTAGCGTTCCCAACCCAGAACCTAGGGTATTAAAGCCATACAGCCAGCCGATTAAGGATGCAGCCCCCTCAGTACTTCGATTAATCGCCTTGGAAAGCATAGGTAGGGAAATTCCCATTAAGACAGTGGGAATTAAAAGACTCAGAAAGACAATGCCCAAAGTTACTGGTATAGATTGAGCTAGATATTGCAGACGCAAAAAGAGCAAGTCGTAAAAAATAAAGCGGCTAGCCAGAGCAAAAGCTGCAATTGCCAAGTTACAGCAGCCATATACCATCACGCATTTCTGGTTGGTCAGGCGATCGCTAATTGAACCGCCGAGTAAATTGCCTAAGCCTAAGCCCAATAGATATGAGGCGACAATAATCGTTACCGAACGCACATCAGAACCCGAAAACAAACCCAGCATCCGCTGCCAAGCTACCTGATATAGTAGGGCAGTGAAACCTGAAATGAAGTACAAAGCGAAGAGAAATGGTGTAGCCGCAAAACTTTTATGGGAATCAGTTGGAGTAGTTTTGGCGATCGACATAAATTTGGCAATAACAAACAATAACGAAGTGCGATATGCCCTAAAGGA
>JBDKJC010000316.1:0-5135 GCA_039796815.1 Cyanobacteriota bacterium
AGATTATTCTCAACATGAAGGAAATAGTCCTTAAAAGCTACACTAATCAGCCCCAAATTGGTCGTTTAGTAGCGACTGGACCTGGAACAGTTACCGCTGCCCAGTTTGAATTACCCTCGGAAGTAGAAACAGTAGATTCTAACCAGTATGTAGCTACCATTGCCGAAGGTACTAGCTTAGAAATGGAGTTTAAGGTAGAAAAAGGTAAGGGTTATCGTGCTGTTGAGCGAGGCAAAGAAGAAGGCAGTTCTCTAGATTTTCTTCAAATCGATGCTGTTTTTATGCCCGTGACTAAGGTTAACTATAGTGTTGAAGACGCTAGGGTTGATGGTTCAGGTATTCGTGAACGTTTGTTGATGGAGATTTGGACTAATGGCAGTATTAAGCCGGAAGAGGCTTTGTCTCAAGCTGCGGGAATTGTCGTCGATTTGTTCAATCCCCTCAAAGATCTAACTTTAGAAGAGATTGAACCAGATTATCAAGACGAAGAAGATCCCACTAGCCAAATTCCCATTGAAGAATTACAGTTGTCGGTCAGAGCTTACAATTGCTTAAAACGGGCGCAAATTAACTCTGTTTCCGATTTACTCGACTATACCCAAGAAGACCTCTTAGAAATTAAGAACTTCGGTCAAAAATCGGCAGATGAAGTAATCGAAGCTTTACAACAACGTTTGGGAATCACTCTGGCACAAGAAAAATCAGGTAAGTAGACATAGCTTATTAACAACTAATTAACAACATTATCAATCATGCGACATCGATGTAAAGTAAAAATGCTGGGGCTGCCAGCAGATCAAAGGAAGGCGCTGATGCGCGCTCTAGCAACGGAAATTATCCGTCACGGTCAGATCAAAACTACCTTAATTCGTGCTAAAGCAGTGCGTAGTGAAGTAGATAAAATGATCACTCTTGCCAAAGATGGCTCCCTATCAGCTAGAAGACAGGCTTTAGGCTATATCTATGATAAAAATTTAGTCAACGAGCTATTTAATGCGGTGGGAGAGCGTTACGGTAAGCGTAATGGCGGCTATACTCGCATCGTCAGAACTAAGCGTCGTCGTGGTGATAATGCCGAAATGGCAATTATTGAGCTAGTTTAAGTTTGAAACCAACGATGGTAATTTGCTAATTAGGACTGTCCATGAAAATAGCTTTGCTAATTCAATATTTAGGAACTAACTTTCATGGCTGGCAAAAGCAACCCGATCGAGTCAGTGTTCAAGGTTATATTGAAAAAGCGATCGCCAGTGTTACAGGCTATAAGGTAAATATCTACGGTGCGGGAAGAACTGATGCGGGAGTTCATGCTGCTGCTCAAGTAGCTCACTTTGAGTATTTAGGGCCGATTCCCCCTCACAAGTGGTCAAAAATTATTAATGGAAGACTACCAGAGGGTATACTAATAAGGGCTTCGGCACAGGTTGAGGATGAATGGCACGCTCGGTTTTCGGCGCTCTGGCGACGTTATCGCTATACAATTTATACCGAAAAAAGACCTAATGTGTTTATTAATCAGACTTCCTGGCACTACTATCAGTCGGTGTTAAACGAGTCATTAATGCAACAAGCTTTAGATTCTTTGTTAGGAGAACATAGTTTTGCCGCTTTTAAAAGGTCTGGTTCTGACCGCATTGATTCTCAGGTAGAAGTCCAGGTTGCTGAATGTTACCGTCAAGGAGCATTTTTATACCTTGAGCTTCAAGCAAACAGCTTTTTGTATGGCATGGTGCGTTTGCTAGTAGGGATGTTGGTAGAAGTCGGTATTGGTAAGCGATCGCCTGAAAACTTCACTGAGATTTGGCAGCATCAGCGTCGTGGTGAAGTCAAGTATTCTGCCCCAGCCAAAGGTTTGTGTCTACTAAGAGTAGGTTATCCTGAGTTTCCTTTTGCTCGATCGCTTTGGTTTGATTCCCAGCCTACTTTCCATCTAGCTCGGTAATCTTTATTTAAAATAATCCAGAAAATAATATCACGGAAGATGAACAAAACTCCCCTCCCAACCCAAGATACCCTGAACCAGAAATGGTATGTAGTTGATGCCGAAGGACAGCGTCTAGGTCGTTTAGCTACGGAAATTGCCATGATTTTACGGGGCAAGAATAAGCCCAGCTTTACCCCCAACATGGACACTGGTGATTTTGTCATTGTCGTCAATGCGGAAAAAGTTGTTGTAACTGGCAGAAAAAACGAGCAAAAACTATATCGTCGCCACTCTGGTAGACCAGGGGGGATGAAAACTGAAACTTTCGATCAGCTACAGCATCGGATTCCCGAACGCATTGTGGAAAAAGCGATCAAAGGTATGTTGCCCAAGAATGCTATGGGACGCAAGCTATTTACCAAACTAAAAGTTTACACAGGGTCAGATCATCCTCATGCTGCCCAAAATCCTGAAACTTTAACCGTCAACACTATTCCCAAGAGTAACTAAAACATGGAAGGAACACAAGACAAAGTAGTATATTGGGCGACTGGTCGCCGTAAATCCGCGATCGCTAGAGTACGTTTAGTACCTGGTGAGGGCAATTTAGTAGTTAATGGGAAGCCTGGAGAAGATTATTTTAATCGCATCCCTAGCTACTTAATGTCAATTAAAGGACCTTTAGAAACTTTAGGCTTTGAAAGCGAATATGACATTTTAGTCAATGCCCATGGTGGTGGTTTGACTGGTCAAGCAGATGCTGTCAAACTAGGGGTAGCTCGCGCATTGTGCAAACAAGACCCTAATAATCGTCAGCCACTAAAAATAGAAGGTTATCTGACTCGCGATCCTCGTTGTAAAGAAAGAAAGAAATACGGTTTGAAGAAAGCGCGTAAAGCTCCTCAATTCTCAAAACGATAGTTTTTTAAATAAGCTTTTAGCTCTTAGCCATTAGCTATTAGCTTAATACAAGATCGGAATTAAAATTATGAAATGGCTGTTTACTAAAGTAATCCTTTAAAGCAAACTAAAAAAATGCCAAAACCTGAAATCCATCCTACTTGGTATCCCGATGCCAAGGTTATCTGTAACGGTGAAGTTGTAATGACCGTAGGTTCAACTCAGCCAGAGATCAGCGTTGATGTTTGGTCGGGAAATCACCCCTTTTATACTGGTACGCAAAAAATTATCGATACCGAAGGTCGCGTTGATCGCTTCTTACGTAAGTACGGTATGCTCGATCCTACTAGCGAAGCAGAAGCCAACGCTGAAAAATAGCCATTTTAAGCCCAAATATAGACCCAGTAGTTGCTTTTTCTTGACTGCTGGGTTTGTTGTATCTTGAGCTATTTTTCGCAGTAAATTATCTAATATCATTTGGAGAAAACCATGGCAGAAGCATATCTTTTAGACAAACTAAAATCTGTAGAACAAACTTTTCAAGAACTGACTCATCGCTTAGCCGATCCAGATATTGCAACCAATCCTGACGAACTACAAAAAATAGCCAAAGCTCGTTCTTCTCTGGAAGAAACGGTAATTACCTACCATAAATGGCAGGATACAATGACCGAATTGGCAGAAGCAAAAGAAATTTTCAAGGAAGCGATCGATCCTGAAATGAAGGAAATGGCTACCATGGAAGTTAGTGAACTAGAGGAACAGCTAGAGCGGCTTGAAGAACGGTTAAAAATCTTATTGCTCCCAAGCGATCCCAATGATGATAAAAATATCATGTTAGAAATTCGCGCGGGAACGGGGGGAGATGAAGCCAGTATTTGGGCAGGGGATTTAGTGCGGATGTACTCTCGTTATGCAGAAACTCAAAACTGGAAAGTATTTCTGCTCAGTGAATCAACAGCCGAGATGGGTGGTTTTAAAGAGGCAATCCTCGAAGTTACAGGAGATTCCGTCTATAGTAAGCTTAAGTTTGAAGCAGGAGTGCATCGAGTACAAAGAGTACCGCAAACTGAGGCAAGTGGTAGGGTACATACTTCTACCGCTACCGTCGCTGTGATGCCAGAAGTAGACGATGTAGAAATTCATATCGATCCCAAAGATATTGAGCTAAAAACGGCTCGTTCTGGTGGTGCTGGGGGGCAAAACGTCAACAAGGTAGAAACGGCGGTGGATTTAATTCATAAGCCGACAGGAATTAGAATTTTTTGTACGGAAGAGCGATCGCAACTGCAAAACCGCGAACGAGCCATGCAAATTTTACGCGCTAAACTATACGAGATTAAGCTAGCAGAACAGCAAAAAGAAGTCCGAGGCTTAAGACTAGCCCAAGTGGGAACAGGTTCACGTTCGGAGAAAATCCGCACCTACAACTATAAAGACAATCGCATTACCGATCATCGTTTGGGCAAAAACTTTCCCTTAGCTAACTCCTTAGAAGGAGACATTGATGTGATGGTTCAATCCTGTATTTCTCAGGATCAACAGGATCGGCTAGAAGAATTAGCTCAATCTCCTGATACAGCTAAGACACTGAATTAGTAGATAAATAATTGTTGAGTTAATAAATAACAGCTTATGAAATATAATCTTGCTCAATATCCCTACCCTTCTCAGCGTCGCGTCGTACTAGGAAATAATTATGCTGTAGCCACTAGCCAGTCTCTAGCAACGCTAGCAGGTATGGAAATGTTTTGGGCAGGTGGTAACGCAGTGGATGCCGCGATTGCATCGGCGATCGCCCTGACAGTCGTTGAACCAACCTCTAACGGTATTGGTGGTGATGCCTTTGCTTTGGTCTGGGATGGTAAATTACACGGACTCAATTGTTCGGGAAAAAGTCCCCAAGCCTTGAGTATTGAGTGCTTTACTGGGTTAGAGTCAGTGCCTGAATTAAGCTGGCTGGCGGTGACTGTACCAGGGGCAGTTTCAGCTTGGCAAAGTCTATGGAAACGCTGGGGAAAGCTGTCTTTTGAACAGTTATTTGCTCCAGCTATTCGCTATGCTCAAGAGGGGTTTCCCGTGTCGCCAGTGACGGCAGCAGCGTGGAAAAAAGCTGAAAACGTCTATTTACCTCTTAATGCTCCTCAATTTGCCCCATTTAAACAGGTTTTTTTCCCTCAAGGCCGCGCTCCCGATCCTGGTGAAGTCTGGGCAAGTCCTGCCCATGCTCAAACCCTCAAAGAAATTGCCGATAGTGAGGGAGAAAGTTTTTATCGCGGCGAACTGGCAGAGGCAATTGTCAAGTTTGCGA
>JBDKJC010000317.1:0-5119 GCA_039796815.1 Cyanobacteriota bacterium
ATTGCATCCTTAGAGAGACAGTATCTACCTTTAACTAAACCCCCGACAGTCGATGCCATTGTTATCTTAGGCGGGGGTACTAGAAATCATGAATCACCGAGAATTATGCCCGATCTAAACGATCGCGGCGATCGCCTATTATATGGAGCCAAACTATATCAGGATGGTGTGGCTCCGAAGATTATACTTTCTGGAGGAAGAATTCAATGGTATGGCTCAAAATCTGGTGAGGCAGAAAATATGGCAACTATTTTAGAATTATTTGGTATTCCTCGTACCGACATGATCCTTGAATCTCGCTCTTTGAACACCCATGACAATGCCATCTTTACTAGAGAAATTCTCCAGACAGAGCAGTTTAAACGAATCTTACTGGTTACTTCTGCTGCACATATGCCACGAGCGATCGCTATTTTTCGCCACTTAAAGATTGATGCAATCCCCGCACCGACAGATTTTATGGTCAGCGATCGCAATTTAATTGAAAGTAACTATAGTAGAAAGTCTCAAATTCTTAGTTTAATTCCTACCGCTGAAAGTCTCGATTTCACTACCCAAGCTTTAAGAGAATATATCGGTATGTTTATTTATCGTCTTAGAGGATGGTTGTGATTACTAATTACTGATTACTGATTACCGATCCATCAGTCCCACCAATAAGAGAATTATTGCCAGCTTCTCCACTTAAATAGTCATTGTCTTCCTTCCCGTCCAGGGTATCATTAAAACTAAATTCATTAAAGTTAGGTAAGCCATTCGATTAAGTTAACTACTCGCTTTTTAATTTCATCTCGAACACGCTGAAAGGTTTCTAGGGGTTGTCCGTCAGGATCGTCTAATTGCCAATCTTCAAAGACTTCTTGTGTTACCCATTCAGTAGGTAAACTCGTGCCACAACCGCACATAGAAATTACAGCATCGTAATCATTGGCATTAAAATCACTCAAAGGATCGGAGGTTTGATTACTGATATCAATTCCAATTTCTGACATGACCTTAATTGCCGTAGGATGTACCCGACTGGCTTCTAGTCCAGAAGATGTTACCTCAATCTTGCCTTCTCCTAATGTTCTGGCAAAACCTTCTGCCATTTGAGAACGACAGGAGTTTCTTTTACAGACAAACATGACTTTTTTCATGATTTTTGCTGAATTTTTATTCGCTCAAGCAAAATTATTGATAAGGATTTGCGTAACGGGGATCGCGCAAGGTTGCTTTTTCTGGTTGTCTGGGAAACCAGTTAGCGGTATGCTTGCAAACTTCAACTAGTATCAACATGACTGGCACTTCAATCAGCACTCCTACTACAGTGGCTAAAGCTGCACCCGAATTTAAGCCAAATAATACTACCGCCGTAGCGATCGCAACCTCAAAATGGTTACTTGCCCCAATTAAGGCTGCTGGTGCTGCATCTTCGTAATCGAATCCTAGTTTAAGTGATGCTACGTAAGTAATGAGGAAAATAAAGTTAGTTTGGATAAACAGAGGAATGGCAATCAATAAAATGTGCAGAGGATTATTAACGATTAATTCTCCTTTGAAGGCAAATAGCAGAACAAGAGTTAATAATAAAGCTGCGATCGCAATCGGGGAAAGATAATGCAAAAATTGCTCTTCAAACCAGCGTCTTCCTTTATATTTAAAAATCCAGTAACGGCTGAAAATTCCTGCTGCTAGAGGCAACCCCACATAAATCAAAACCGAAAGTACTATTGTTTCCCAAGGTACACTGAGATTATTGGCTGAAAGCAACCATTTCCCTAAAGGTGCGTAAAGAAACAACATTGCCAAGGAATTAACCGCCACCATTACTAATGTATGTCCTTGGTTACTGTAGGAAAGATAGCCCCACATTAGTACCATTGCCGTACAGGGGGCAATACCCAATAAAATTGTGCCAGCAATATAGGAATTAGCCAGAGTAACTTCGACACCCCTAATTAATTCGGTTTGCGACAATAAAGGCAGAAATAACCAACCCAGGAAAAACTGGGCAAACGCTACCATCGTAAAAGGCTTAACTAACCAGTTAATTACTAAAGTTAATAATACAGGTTTAGGCGATCGCGCTGCTTTCTTGGCTTGAGAAAAGTCAATCTTCACCATGATCGGATACATCATGAAAAAGAGACAAATGGCAATGGGAATTGAGACTTTATAGACGCTCATAGCATCCAGAGACTTTGCCACTTCAGGAAGAAGCTTGCCCAGGAAAATTCCGACCACAATACACAGAGCCACCCACAAAGTCAGGTATTTTTCAAAAAAACTAAGCTGACTGCCAGCTTTGACCGTTTTGGTATTCACTAGCGATTTTTGTTGATTCATTAGGCCAATCTATTAGTTTCTTGAGTAATTGAGATATTGTGAAACTAATTTTGATTTTACATCAAATAATCTTGATGTATCAAAAAAAATTGATATGTTAACTTGCTAGCTAGGATCGACTACGCCAATCCCCGTCAAGCTCATTAATTGCAATTTTTAGCGGGTAAAATCGCCCCAAATCGTCGATATTCAGCTAAATACTGTTCGAGGATGACAAATTGAGCCAAATTAAGACTATAGTAAATCCAGCGACCCTCTTGACGCGAGTTTACTAAGTTAGCCTCTTTAAGATTTTTGAGATGAAAAGATAATTTAGATTGACTTGCATCAATTTTTTCACATAGTTCACAAACACATAGCTCTCGATCGCGCAGTAATTCGATTATTTGTATTCTTAAAGGATCGGCAAGAGCGCGAAAATAAGTTGAGACTTGAATTGGGTCTTGGATGATAGCTTGCATCAAGTTTTATTGAAATGTTTTTTCTATCTTAAAAGATTTTGCAAACTAATAATGCCAAAACAGATCTTCAAAATGACAATCCAGGTAAACTATCAATACTTAATTGATTATTTTTTTGTCTATAAGCAGCTAATTCTTCTGGACTTTTATTTTCTGTCCACTTATCCAAAACGTCACGCTGGTCTACGTAATCATATAGGGGTATTGAATAGCCACAAGAAGTAGCAATTCTCTGGACATCTATTTTAATAATGGCTCTTTCCCCTGGATGAGGTTGAAATAGTTTTGCTGTTTGCTGATAATCAGCACTATCTTGAAAGATCGCAGTACCTCTACCATGTAAACGAACGATTTGAGGTGCGCCTGCAAAGGCACAGAACATGATGACGATTCTGCCATTTTCTTGAAGATGGGCAATAGTTTCGATGCCACTGCCTGTTAAGTCTTGTTGACATCCTCTCCGTCCTCCGCTTCGCTAAAGGACGGAGATTCCCTAGAACAACGTTAGTTGTTTAGGGGTGGTTGACGCTTCACAGCAAACTGCAAGCTTCGCTTGACTGACACTCGCTCCACGTCCGTATTTATGAGGGGCTGTCTGCGTGGGTTTCCCGCGCAGTTTAAACGCCCCGTCTTGGTCGGATTGCCCACCCGCCCATCGATTTAAATTAATCGAGGCATTAATATCTCGGTCGTGTTTGGTATTGCAAAACAAGCACTCCCACTCGCGGACATCAAGCTCTTTTTTGCCTCCAGATTTGCCACAACAAGAACAAATCTGAGAACTCGGATACCAACGATCTACGATAGTTAAATCTCTACCATATTTGTCGCATTTAGCTTCAAGCATAGTTTTAAACTTACTCCACCCAGCATCAGATATTGCTCGGCTGAGTTTGCGGTTTTTAACCATGCCACTCACGTTTAAGTCTTCTACAGCTAGGCTTTGGTTTTCAGCCACTAAGCGAGTAGTTAACTTGTGCAGAAAATCTGTTCTTTGGTCTTTAACTTTAGCGTGTAGCTTAGCTAGCCTTAGCTTGCGCTTCTTCCTCCGATTAGAATCCTTTTTTGCCTTAGCTAATCTGCGGTTAGCTAACTTGATTTTCCTCAACATCTTCTTGTGAAGCCGAGGATTTTCAATCTTTTCACCCGTACTCAAAATACAAAAATGAGTCAGTCCCAGGTCGATACCACAACTATTGCTTGTCTGTGATGCAACCTCAGTTGGAATTTCCACCACAAATGAGGCAAAATACCTGCCAGTTGTATCTTTGATGATAGTTACGCTACTGGGCTTGCTTGGCAATGGGCGAGAGAAAACAACTTTGATATGACCAATTTTAGCTAAATATACAGACTGAGAATGTACAGAAAAAGCATTAGAAGCAAATCTAATTGCTTGCTTACTGTGCTTTTTCTTGGGCTTTGGTTTTCCTACCTCTTTGCCTTTTCGCTTACCTTTTTTGCTCTCAAAAAAGTTAGACCATGCTTGCTCTAAATCGCGTAAAGACTGTTGCAACACAACAGCCGATACTTCAGACAACCATTTTCTTTCTTCAGTTTTCTTGGCTTGAGTAATCACCAAGTTACTAATTTTAGTTGGTCTGTCTAAATTATTTTTCTCTGCATTTTTATACAACCACCAGGCATCATTCCAGACAACACGACTTGAACCAAAAGCTTTGGCTAATGATGTTAGTTGAGATTGCTTGGGATAAATGCGATAGTTGTATCGAGCTTTCATTGCTTGGTCTGTATGGTATATTAAAACAATACCACATTTGGTCTGATCAAGCAATGACTCAATATAGACGAGGTAGACATAGCGTTACATTAATCCATGCTCACTTGGTATTCGTAACCAAGTACAGGAAAAAAGTATTTAAATCAGAACACATTGAACGTTTAGAGGAAGTCTGCCATCATGTTGCTGGCAGAATGAATTTTAGATTGATTCGCCTTAACGGGGAATCAGACCACGTTCATTTGTTAATTGAATATCCGCCTAAGCTTTCTATTTCTCAAATAGTTAATGCTCTCAAAGGCGTGTCTAGTCGTATGCTAAGAAAGGAATTCGGACTAGCTCCACACAAAGAACATCTCTGGAGTCCCAGTTATTTCTGTGTGTCTTGTGGTGGAGCGCCAATTGCCAAAATCAAAGAGTATATTGGAAATCAACAATCGCCCTAAAGGGCGAGGTTTTCGACCCATCTATTAAATGGATAAGTTTATTTACCCATGTCTCATCCTGAGCAGTCTGCTTTCAAAGCTCGAAATAAATTACTCGTTATGCTTATAGTACTTTGCGTCTTAGATACTACGTTAGTAATTAT
>JBDKJC010000318.1:0-5119 GCA_039796815.1 Cyanobacteriota bacterium
TGGAGAATATTCTGTTTAGTAGACGGTAAACCAGTGGTCGTCATCGTCTTGGGGGCTATTGCAGGAAATAATAGAGATTAGCCAAATTTATTTGACTTAAACAACATCTTTATTGCTAATGTAACCTACAATATACTTAAACAACAAATTTATTGTTAAACTCAGGACGAAATGTTTCGTCAAACTTAATCTTACTAATCTTAAATTAATTCTACCTAAGCTGTAACCAAATTTGCCGATCGCAGCTATTTCCAATTCTCAAACACCCAACAAAACAGTCATTAATTTCTCATCATGAGTGCTAACGTCAAAACTCTAGTTAATCAGCCCTACAAATACGGTTTCGTTACTAATATTGAAACTGAACAGATTCCTCGTGGTTTGAGCGAAGATGTCGTGCGTTTGATCTCGGCTAAGAAAAACGAGCCTGAATTTATGCTAGAGTTTCGTCTTAAGGCTTATCGTCAATGGCTGAAAATGAGCGAACCTGACTGGCCTCATGTCAAGTATCCTGCGATCGACTATCAAGATATCGTCTATTATTCTGCCCCCAAAAAGAAACAGGAAAAAAAAGGCAGCTTAGATGAAGTAGATCCAGTGATTTTGGAAACTTTTGAAAAGTTAGGCATTCCTTTATCAGAACAAAAAAGACTGAGCAATGTCGCAGTAGACGCAATTTTTGATAGTGTTTCCATCGGCACAACTTTCAAAGAAAAGCTAGCTGAAGATGGGGTAATCTTTTGCTCAATTTCCGAAGCGCTAGAAGAATACCCCGAACTGGTTCAAAAGTATTTAGGCAGCGTAATTCCTGTTGGGGATAATTATTTTGCGGCTTTAAACTCCGCCGTGTTCAGTGATGGTTCGTTTGTTTTCATTCCCAAAGGGGTAACCTGTCCGATGGAACTCTCGACTTATTTTCGGATTAACGATGGTGATACAGGACAATTTGAACGGACTTTGATTGTGGCTGAAGAAGGTGCTTCCGTTAGCTATCTTGAAGGCTGTACTGCACCGATGTTTGACACTAATCAGCTTCATGCTGCGGTAGTAGAGTTAGTGGCGCTAGACAATGCCGATATTAAATACTCCACGGTGCAAAACTGGTTCGCGGGGGACGAAAACGGCAAAGGTGGTATCTATAACTTTGTGACCAAGCGTGGCTTGTGTAAAGGCGTTAATTCCAAAATCTCTTGGACTCAAGTAGAAACAGGTTCAGCAATCACTTGGAAATATCCTAGCTGCGTTTTAGTCGGTGATAACTCCGTGGGGGAATTCTATTCCATTGCTTTGACTAACAACAAACAACAGGCAGATACAGGAACGAAAATGATTCATGTGGGCAAAAATACCCGCAGTACAATTATTTCTAAAGGTATCTCCGCAGGAGACTCTCAGGGTAGCTATCGTGGTCTAGTTAAAATTGGCAACAAGGCTACTGGGGCGCGGAACTACTCCCAATGCGACTCGATGCTGATTGGCGACAATGCCGAGGCGAATACTTTCCCTTACATTCAGGTGGATAACAATACCGCCAAGGTAGAACACGAAGCATCTACTGCCAAAATTGGTGAAGAACAGCTATTCTACTTTGCTCAACGGGGTATTTCTGAAGAAGATGCAGTTTCGATGTTGGTAAGTGGTTTTTGTAAGGATGTATTGAATGAGTTACCCATGGAGTTTGCAGCCGAAGCAGATAAATTGTTAAGCCTCAAGTTAGAAGGAACAGTTGGTTAATTAAGGGTAATAAATCTTTTGTCAAAAGCGATCGCTTCTTTGTAGATAATTTAATTACGATCGGGTAGATGCCATTAAACTCAGCTTACCCTACTATCGTGTCTACTCTACCGATTTTGATTATTTCAACCCAGCAAGTTAGAGTAGACGCGCTACTACGCAATCTTTTGAAAGTGATCTAAACCAACTTTATTATTTCCAAATTGAATAAAAGAATTAGCAGCAGAACCAGGATTGAATTGTCCATGGGTGGCTAGATGAATCAAATTATAAACATTTTGTTTACGTTGCAGCTTGAGATTGTTAACGGTAAAATCTTCATTCAGCAAAGTTTTTCCTGGAAGAATATTGGGAGTAATTAATGAAACTTCTAACTCTACTCCTGGTAAGGATGGTAAATCATTAAATTCCGATGCTCCCATAGCTAAAACACTCATCTCTTTCTTTGTCTGGGATACATAGTTAACGAATGAAATACTGTATTCTAATAGAGACATATAGTGTTATATCACGGTTTGAAACTTTGAAACTAGCCAATCCTGCTCAATTCAAATATTTAATTTGATACAGCTATCCTAAACACAAAATAGCGATCGCCTTCGGAATAAAAGCGATCGCCACAGCTTTATTTATATATATTCAGCAAATTCTGTTCTATCTCATGGTGACAAATTCTTCCGCCGAACTAGGATGTATACCTACTGTCGCATCAAAATCAGCCTTAGTTGCGCCCATCTTGACAGCGATCGCTACTCCTTGGATAATTTCAGCGGCGCTGTCTCCTACCATATGCGCGCCCAAAACTTTATTGGTATTGGTGTCTACAATTAGCTTCATCAGAGTTTTCTCGTCTTTCCCTGGCAAAGTGTAGTACATCGAACGGAATTTACTACGATAAACCTTAACTGCATCGCCATATTTTTCCTTGGCTTCAGCTTCGGTCAAACCAACTGTAGCTGCTTCAGGAGTGGTGAAAACAGCGGTAGGAATATTCTCATAGCTCATTTTTCGCGATTGACCACCAAAATGAGTATCAGCAAAAGCTCGACCTTCATTGATCGCTACGGGAGTTAGATTAATGCGATCGGTACAGTCACCTACTGCATAAATATGATCTTCGGCGGTTTTATTGTATTCATCCACCGCTACTGCACCATTAACAATTTCCACTCCAGTATTTTCCAAACCAAGATTAGCTAAATCGGGCTTTCTACCAGTAGCTGACAAGCTAACAACATCCGTCACAATAGTTTCTTCTTTGCCGTCTATAGTCGGAACAGTAATTTTTAAACCACTGTCGATTTTGTCAATCACCATGCGATCGCAATCGCAATTAGTAATAATCTTAATCCCGTGGTTTTTCATGCCTGTTTGAATCTCGTCACGAATATCTTCGTCAAAACCGCGCAAAATTTTATCCCCACGAACCACTAAGGTGACTTCTGTACCCAAACCATTCAAAATACAGGCAAACTCGACAGCAATATAGCCTCCACCAATAATCACCGTCCGTTTCGGTTGCTCTTGAACATGAAAGATTTCTCTAGAAGTTATGGTGTGTTCAATGCCCTTAATCATGTCTGGTTTAACAGGTTTACCACCCACGGCAATGAGAATTTTCTCGGCAGTGATTTTTTGGTCGCCAATCTCAATCGTATGGGCATCAACAAACTTACCATCACCGCGATAAACCTTAACTTCGGAATTATCTAACATCCGCTGATAAATACCGTTGAGGCGATCGACCTCATTATTTACCGCCGTAATCATCTTGAGCCAATCAAAACTGGTTTCGCCTACTGTCCAACCATAGCCTGCCGACTCTTCAAACTGATTAGGAAAATGAGATGCATAGACCATCAGCTTTTTCGGTACACACCCGCGATTAACGCAAGTTCCCCCCAGGCGATCGCTTTCCACAATTCCTACCTTAGCGCCATATTGGGCAGCACGCCTAGCAGTGGCAATTCCTCCTGAGCCTGCACCAATGACAAATAAATCAAAATCATAGCTCATATTCTTATATCTCCTTAGATCTTTTTATTTTAAGTTTGACTATTAAACTTTCAATAAAAAGACAGGTTTGCCTCACTGTACTGCGCCCCTGCCTTTATTTCTTTGTCTGCTTTATCCTTCATTACTGAGCATTATTTAGCGCCGTAATAAAAAGCAATTTCTTTATCTTTTAAAGGAGGAAATTGGGCATCCAGCAACATTTGATTTAGTTCTGCTTGAGCCAAGTGTTTGGCACCAATTCTGACAATTCGCGATCGCATGGTATTAGTAACGCCACTTCTTTGTCTTCCTGCTTCAAACCCCATCACTTTATTATATAGTGACAACTTATCCGCAGGAATCGGCGAACCATCTAAATCTAGACCTTGAGCGATCGCCGCATCTACTGCATCTGCACCTTTAGTATCTGCCATGAGTTTTTAATATTGAAACTAACCAACTAAATGAGCTTCTAAGAACCACAGGCGCTTATCGATCGCCCGAGAAATTTCCGTGTAAAGATCCGCTGTATCGGCATCCCCAAGTCCATCAGTAGTGTCAATTGCTTCACGCAAATGTTTAGCATATAGGCTATAGCGATCGGCCAAAACAGTAATGTGTTCTGTCCCCGAAACGGCATCCAAAGCATATTCAGGTAAGATAGACTCCGCAGCAGCAATACGAGTTGTACCCATAGCTGTACCTGCTAAAGCCGTGACTCGTTCGGCAACCAAATCGGTATATTCTTCTAATTCACCTGCCATCTCATCAAACAATAGATGTAGTTGATAGAAGTCCGTCCCTTTGACGTTCCAGTGCGCTTGCTTAGTTTGAGTTTTGAGATCTAGTGTTGCTGCTAAGGTTTGATTTAAAATCTCGATAACTTTGGCTCGCAGATCTTCGGGTAAATCAATTCGGGTTGCATACAGCTTTTGCTTAGAAACAGTAGAAACCATAATTCAATATCTCTGTGGGTACTTATTTAAGTGTAGAAAATTTGCTCCAGGCAAGGCAATACTTGAACCTTACCTGGTTTGGTTTAGCTAAAATTTAGCTAAATATTAGAGCTTCCTTGATCAAAAGCTGTAAGCTCTAAGCCTTTTAATGAGCAATAGTAATTAAGCTTATAGCTTATAGCTTGTAGCTTATAGCTAGGGCTAAGCCACGTTATTGCGCTCCTTTCATATATGCCAGCATTGTATTGGCATCAGATACTTCAAAGGGATCTGTGGGGCAATTATCGCCGAAGTCTGGTTCAATAAACATTTTTTCGATCTTCATGTCGTTTACTAGCATCGAATAACGCCACGATCGCATACCAAAACCTAAATTGTCTTTGTTAACTAACATGCCCATCTTACGGGTAAATTCCGCATTTCCATCAGGTAAC
>JBDKJC010000319.1:0-5118 GCA_039796815.1 Cyanobacteriota bacterium
GCCGTTTATGCCCTCTTGGCACGAGGATTTAGTCTTAAACAACCAGAATTGGTATTGCGCGCCCAGAGAAAATTAGATTATCTGAGTGAAAAACAAGACGTTAGCTGGGAACAGGCGATCGCCGCTTTGTTGTTAGGACATGCAGAAAAAGCAATTTATAAGCTAGAAAATTCTCCCGACTTTAGTCAACTTCAGCAGGTGCAACAACATGCTTTAGATAGTTCTGACTTGTTACCAGGATTATGCTTTTATGGTGAACAGTGGTTGTTACAAGATGTCTTGGGTCAATTTAGCGATTTATTAGCTACCGAACTAACCCTCAAAGAATATTTTGCGGATCGACAAGTACAGGCTTTTCTAGAACAATTAGCACCGCCCACCATCGCACAAACTACAGGCGACCAAGAATCAGCTTCGCAAGCAGCAGGACAAAACAATAAGGCTAAAGCTGAAAGGGGAAATTTAAACATTATTTCTTTATGGCGTAATATATTCTCGAAAGAGAAATCAACAGTCAGTGCGTCCCGTGTTGCTTTTGCCCAAAAAGAGATGGTAGAAACTAACGCTAGTGAGTATAAGGGTTCGTCTACTGCCACAATTGAACGCGATCGAGTTGCTAACTCGTCAGAATTGAAACCTGAGATTCCAGTTCACAATACTCATCATCAATCTAGCCCTAAAAAATCTCTTTCATTGCCTCTGGAGAAAGAAAGCACCAGAGCTGTACCAGCAGCTGTCATCCTCAAGGCACAAAAACAAGCCAGGCGCAAAAAAGCTCGTAACAAAAGAAAAAAACGTAGTCCTGAGACAATTTGGCGAGGCTGGCTATTTATCATTAGCTTGATTTTCGGTATCGGTACGATTGGCTATTGTGGGATGAAGCTTTTTCTGTCTCCAGCAAATAAAACAGCTAGCGAGGCGGAGTTGGCGATCGCTTTAAATCAACCTTCAGTCAAACTTCCGCCACCCAAGACCAAACCTGTAGTGGTAAAACCCGATCCTCAGCTAACATTGACTCAGCAATCCGAGCAGGCAATTGAAAGTTGGTTAAGCAGTAAAGCTGCTGCTTTTGGTAAGGAGCATCAAATTGAGCGTTTAGACAGCATTCTTGCAGAACCTTTCTTAACTACCTGGCGGACAAGCGCCAAAATATATCAACAAGAAAATAGCTATCGAGAGTATAAACATGCCGTAGTCATGCGCTCGGCAAAAGTAGATCCTAACGATCCAAATAAGGCAACGGTGGAAGCAGAAGTTAAAGAAACCGCCAAACATTACCAATCGGGTCAGCTAGATAATGCTCAATCCTATGACGATAACTTATTGGTACGTTATCAATTAATTCGTCAAGGAGAAAAATGGCTGATTCAACAGGCAGAAATTTTAAAAACCCTATAACTAAAGGAGGAAGAATTGAAAATCAGTCCAAAAAAACTTAAATTTGGCGTGATATTACCCCAAATTATAGAGATCATAAATGTCCTGAAAAAGATAGAATAGTTTCGTTCAGCTTAAACATTAATCAAAATAAAGGATAATAACTGATGTTTTCCTCACTAGTCGCTGACTTTCGCATCATTTTTGAACGCGACCCCGCAGCCCGCAACTGGCTTGAGGTGATAGTATGTTATCCAGGTTTACAAGCTCTATCTTTACATCGTATTGCCCATTGGCTTTATCAAATTGGTATTCCTTTTTTTCCGCGCTTCATTTCCCATCTGGCGCGTTTTTTCACAGGCATTGAAATTCACCCAGGGGCGCAAATTGGCAAAGGGGTGTTTATTGACCACGGCATGGGAGTGGTGATTGGTGAAACGGCAATTATTGGCGACTACTGTTTGATTTATCAGGGAGTTACTTTAGGTGGAACAGGAAAAGAACTAGGTAAACGCCATCCTACCTTGGGTGAAAACGTTGTCATTGGTGGTGGCGCTAAAGTTTTAGGTAATATTCAAATTGGTAATGATGTACGTATTGGTGCAGGTTCGGTCGTATTGCGAGATGTACCTTCTAATTGCACCGTAGTCGGCATTCCAGGTAGAGTAATTTATCGCTCAGGAGTAAAAGTAGACCCGTTAGAACATGGCAATTTACCAGATTCAGAAGCAGCAGTAATTCGTACTTTAGTCGATCGCATCGAGTCTTTAGAACAAGAAGTAAAACAATTAAGACAGTCTCAATCGGCAAGTAAATTCTTAGTCGCTGCGGTATTATCTGAGTCTGGAGAACAGGAATTATGTCATCAAGTAGAAGATAGCTGCTTATTACGAGACAGAGAGATCCGCGAGTTTTTAGGTGAAGAATTATTTAAAGAAAATACTTAATCTTGATTGTTTAGAGACTTTGGTGGGAATTAGCGATCGCTAAACAACTTTTAACTACAACGGCAAGACACTGAGAAGCATGTCATTTGGAAGCTATTGGTGATATTGCGCAAAAGAACTTGTAAGATAAAAGTTAAAGTCTCAAACTAATATATGACCCAAACGTCTCAAACAATTCAACTGCCAGATAGCCAAAGTGCGATCGCCCTTGCAGGAAGTAGAGAACAAAATCTCCAATTTTTATCGCGACAAACGGGAGTTAATTTGGTTTTGCGGGGGCAAGATTTACTATTACAAGGACAGGTAAAAGCAGTCGAACGTTGCGCTAAAGCGATTAGAACCCTAGAACCATTGTGGTCGTTAGGGAAGCCACTATATGAACCAGATCTTTTAACTGCATTTCAGGCGATCGATACTGGTAGAACAGAAGAATATAGTGACCTACAAAGTAATGTTTTAGCCCGTACCAAAAAAGGCGAGATCATTCGGGCAAAAACTTTTAAACAAAAGCAATATGTCAAAGCAATTCAAAAATATGATATTACTTTTGGCATTGGTCCAGCGGGGACAGGAAAAACCTTTCTAGCTGCCGTGTTGGCAGTCAAAGCGCTGCTTGGTGATGAATGCGAAAGAATTATCTTAACTCGCCCTGCGGTAGAAGCAGGAGAAAAACTCGGATTTTTGCCAGGAGATTTACAGGAGAAAGTCAACCCTTTTTTGCGTCCTCTATACGATGCTCTATATGAATTTATAGATGCTGAGAAAATTCCCGATTTAATGGAACGAGGTAAAATTGAGGTTGCTCCCCTAGCATATATGCGAGGACGTACCTTATCTAATGCTTTTGTAATTGTTGATGAGGCACAAAATACCACTCCTGCACAGCTAAAAATGGTACTAACTCGGTTAGGCTTTGGCTCAAAAATGGTGGTAACGGGAGATATTACCCAGACGGATTTACCTGCAAATCAAGATTCAGGCTTGATTGTCTCTCGCCGAATTCTGCAAAATGTTGAGGGGATTGCTTTTTGTGAATTAACTCAGTCTGATGTAGTACGTCATCCTCTAGTGCAGAAAATAGTTGCAGCTTACGAGCGTTGCGATCGCTAAATAAACACGTACTGTACTGCTAGATTTTACTATGTTGAAACATCAAGAAAATGTATTAATTCGACTAGCTCAACCAGAAGATGCCGAACAAATTCTTCAAGTTAATTTTCTTTAGATTTGTTAGTTTGTTTACTGTAACTTCATAGCGTGTCGGAGTCTTTGTGATATGGAACTTAGCGTTCGTGATGGTTTCTACTTGACCAGTATTCATCCCAATGACAAAGCTGCTTATTTAGAACACCTTAACGATAAGAGTATCTCTGATGCAATTCCTGTTCTTCCTTATCCTTATACAGAAGCTACCGCAGATTGGTGGATACAACGCCGTCTTGAATTTTTAAGTGAGAATGGAAAGGAGATATCTTTCGCACTTCGCAATTCTGAAGGTTATTTGATCGGTTCTGTTGGTGTGGATGATTTTAAGATAGGGAAAACACATAGAGCCGAAATTGGATATTGGTTAGCCAGAGCCTACCGAAGGCAAGGATTAGCAAGTGATGCAGTGGGAGTTTTCGTAGATTATGCATTTAACAATCTTGAAGTGATTCGTCTTACTGCTCATACGCTAGATTTCAATACAGCATCAGCAAGGATTTTGGAGAAGAATAGATTCAAGCAGGAAGGATATTTAAAACAACAGACAAGAACTCGAAACGGTATTTTTGATACCCTGTCTTGGGGATTACTTAAGGGTGAGTGACATCAGATTAGATAAAGCAGAACATTGTAAATAGCTTGAGCTTGTTCATTAAATCATCATACTTTTAAGTGATCTTTAATTTTTGCTAGAAAATTTTGAGCGTAATAGTTCTGGTGGCTTTTCATTCAAGCCAAAATCGGCAGGAGTTGCGACATAGATTATATGATCCATCCACTGCTCATATTCATAATAAAAACTTTTACGGATACATTCTTGTTTCATGTTGATACTCTTGGCAAACGCAATTGAAACTGGATTGTCAAGATTAATCGCTGCTTCTATTCGATGATAGTTAAGTTGCTCAAATCCTGCTATTAAGACAGCTTGAGCAGCTTCTTTACCGAAACCTTGTCGTTGATACTGATTGTGAATGCTGTATCCCAAATTAGCCCATTGATTTTCCTGACGGCGAATAGTGGAGAGATCGATATTGCCCAAATGCTGATTTGTTTGACGATTAAAAACCCCAAAGACATAAGTGTCATCTTTTAAAGCCAATTCTTGATGGCGATCGCATAAATCCGCAAACCAAGCTGAATCGCAACCATTCAGATCTAGCTTCCCAGCATCATACTGGTGTTGTTGAGGCAATCTACCTATAAATCCAGCGTACCATGACTTATAATCATCAGCCTGCTGTGGACGAAGGATCAGACGTTTAGTATTGATTGTCATTGTCCAGGATGTTTTGCTTATTTCAGTCATGGAGATATTTTCTCACTTTAATTTTGCTTTTAACTTATCGCATAATATTTAAACTCGACGTTCAAAATCAGGAAAACATATTTATTTGGGGCGCGATCGCTATTTTACAGAGTGCGATCGTATTATTAAACTAGATTATGGTCGTGTAGTTGAAAACTTTTGCCATGATCGATTTTAATGTTTACAAGCAAACCGAACCTTTACAAGTTATTCTTGGTGCTGGCACACAAGCATATGATGGTTGGATTTCAACTAATAAAGAGGAATTAGATTTACTTT
>JBDKJC010000320.1:0-5118 GCA_039796815.1 Cyanobacteriota bacterium
GTATGTACTTCGTCAATTACTAGAATTACATTGCCAGCTTGACGAATTTCATCCATGATTTTCTTGAGACGTTCCTCAAATTCACCACGGTATTTTGTCCCAGCTACCAATAAACCGATATCTAAAGTAACGACTCGTTTGTCTTCCAAAATATCAGGAATATCTCGATTAGCAATGCGTTGTGCCAGTCCTTCAGCGATGGCGGTTTTACCCACCCCAGGCTCACCAATCAGCACGGGATTATTTTTAGTCCGACGACCCAGGATTTGAATGACTCGCTCAATTTCTTTTTGTCTACCTACTACAGGATCGAGCTTTCCTTCCCCTGCCATTTGAGTTAGATTCGAGCCAAATTCATCTAGAGTTGGCGTTTTATTTCTGCCTTGAGTACCTCCCGAACCAGCAGCCACTTCGGCAGTTTCGCCCAACATTCTAATTACTTGAGTGCGGACTTTCGACAAGTCTACCCCCAGGTTTTCGAGGACTCTTGCGGCAACTCCTTCCCCTTCTCTAATTAATCCCAAAAGAAGATGTTCAGTGCCAATATAGTTATGACCTAATTGGCGTGCTTCTTCTAGAGATAATTCCAGAACTCTTTTCGCTCTCGGGGTAAAGGGAATTTCTACTGCTACAAAGCCAGAACCACGCCCGATGATTTTCTCTACTTCGATGCGAGCATCTTTTAGATTTACTCCCATTGACTTGAGAACCTTGGCGGCGACTCCAGTACCCTCTCCAATTAAACCAAGGAGAATCTGTTCAGTCCCTACGAAATTATGACCCAGACGGCGTGCTTCCTCCTGGGCTAACATAATCACTTTTATTGCCTTTTCTGTGAAGCGTTCAAACATGTCTTTTCCATCCACCTGCTATGCCCTTATTATGGTGATTTTAGCACAGCCTTTTGGTTTCCTGACTCTACTAAAATGGAGAGGAAATACGGTAAAGAAATTAACAGAATTTCGTCTGCTTTAAATGATAGGAATTTTTCTTCAAGCGATCGCCTAAGCGTTGTTGCCATTGAATCAGATTGGCTTTAAAAGCTTCTTGCTGTATACCTTTAAGCCAGAGAACTAGGGCATCATCTCCTGCTGGTTGATAGTAATTTTTTCTAATTCCTGCAACCTGAAAACCATACTTTTGATAGAGATCGAGCGCTGCTAAATTATGTTCATTGACTTCTAAAGTTGCCCATTCTAGCTGACGAGCGATCGCATCTTTTAATAAAGTAAGTAACAGTAATTGTCCCAATCCCTGCTGACGATATTCGGGATGAATACCCAACAAGGTAATATGCGCTTCGTCCACAATTGACCACAAACAACCTATACCTATGATCTGGGGTTGCTCATTAAACTCAAGATCAAATATTTGTAAACTTATTAAAGTACTTTGGTCGCTCTCAATTTCTCTTAGATACCCCTCCTTATTCCATAAGCCTCCTAAACAAATCTGGTCTAAAGCTACCATGGCTGGAACTTCAGCTGGGATTAGTAATTTTATGGCAATTTTTTTCACTGAACAATATCACTTTAAGCTTTTGCAGGAAAACTAATAAAAACCAGCGAATCGACAAGAATTCAATTGACGCCGAACACATTTTGACACTGGACAACTGTAGACTATTAAAATAAGTAATTATTTAATGATTTCACTAGTCAATTAATTTAAGATATCACTATGCTTTCGACCGATCGCAGTTTACCAAATACGGGACATCGTTACATTCCTCAAATCACCAGTCTTGAAGTTCCTCCTTCACCTAATCAGGAGTTGATGCCTCTGACTGCTAAAGTCAAGGGTGATAATCAGCTCGAAATTGGTGGTTGTGAATTGCAACAGTTAGTGGAACAGTATGGTTCTCCTCTCTACATCTTGGATGAGTTTACCCTCAGAACCGCTTGCAGTCAGTATCGCGATAGTTTTGCTACCTACTACGGTGGAGAATCTCTGGTAATCTATGCCTCGAAAGCTTGGAGCTGTATGGCGGTATGTCGCATTATCGATAGTGAAGGTTTAGGTTTTGATGTGGTTTCAGGGGGGGAACTATACACTACCCTCGAAGCTAGAGTAAGTAAAGACAAAATTTATTTTCACGGCAACAATAAGTCGGCTGCTGAACTGGAATTGGCGGTAGAAGCTGGCTGTACAATTATGGTTGATAATTGGTTAGAGTTGAAAACTTTGACCCAAATAGCTGTGGCTCAAAGCTCACAACCAGTTCCTATTATGGTGCGTCTGACTCCAGGAATTGAGTGCCATACTCACGAATATATTCGCACTGGACATCTAGATAGTAAGTTTGGCTTCGATCCTCATCAACTAGAAGAAGTATTTACTTATCTTAGTCAGCAGTCAAGCATTAGCTGTATTGGCTTACACGCCCATATTGGTTCGCAAATTTTTGAACGTCAACCTCACCAAGATTTAGCAGGGGTGTTAGTTGACTGGCTGAAAAAAGCTCAAAGTTATGGTTTGCCCGTAACAACTCTTAACGTTGGTGGTGGTTTAGGTATTTGTTACACAGAATCGGACGATCCGCCAAGTATTTCCGAATGGGTAAAGGCCGTCAGTCAAGCAGTAGAAAAAGCCTGTAGTGAAGCGGATTTACCCTTACCCAGACTCATTGCAGAACCAGGAAGATCTTTAATTGGTTCGGCTTGTGTCACGGCGTATACCGTTGGTAGTCGTAAAGAAATTCCTAATTTCCATACTTATGTAGCGGTAGATGGCGGCATGTCGGATAATCCTCGCCCAATCACCTACCAGTCTGTATATCGTGCGGTAATTGCCAACCGTATGTCTGAGCCGCTAACCGAAGAAGTGACCGTAGCAGGAAAACATTGCGAATCAGGTGATGTGGTAATTAAGCAAGCGACCTTACCAAAAACCGAACCAGGGGATATATTAGTAGTCCTAGATACGGGGGCATACAATTACAGCATGGCATCAAACTATAATCGTATTGGTAGACCAGCAGCAGTAGTAGTTTATGCAGGAGAAGCCAATTTAATTATTGAGCGTGAAACCTATCATAATCTAATTGAGCGCGATCGCCTGCCCGAGAGACTAGTAAAACACAAATAAATTTAGTATCAAAGCCAGCATACTATTAACAGTGGCTGGTTTCCAAGATTCCTTATTGTAATTCAGTATCTTGATCCAGGTTTGTCTCACTACCTTAATCACTCATAGCCGAGCAACTAAAACAATGTCATTGTCGGGTTTGCTTCCTGACTTAAACCAGATTCTTCCTAGGTTGCCAGATTTAATCAACATCATCGATTTGAGCTTAGTCTTAATCCTAAGTTATGCCCTGCTGTTAATTATTGGCGAAGGAGAACGTCGTAGCCTATGGATGGTCAGGGGTTTTATTGTCTTAATGTTGGCAACTGTAGTCAGTGGACAATTAAAGCTACAGTTACTTAAGTTTTTACTAGAAAAATTAGTGCTAGGTTCGGCTGTTGCTATGGCAGTGATTTTTCAGTCCCAATTTCGCCGTCTACTGGAGCAAATTGGACGCGGTGAAATCTTAAAACTATTTCAAGAATCTGGTCGACCAAAAACTCAGCCTGATAGCGTGATCGATCGTATTGTTGATGCGGTAAAAGAACTATCCCAAAACCGTACAGGTGCTTTGTTATTAATAGAAACTACAGGATCTTTAGAAAACGAAGATTATGTTTCTGTGGGGGTTAGTTTAAATGCAGAGGTTTCTAAGGAACTGCTACAAACTATTTTTCAGACTACTACCTTGCTACACGATGGCGCAGTAGTCATCAGTGGTTCAAGAATTTTGGCAGCAGCAGCAATTTTGCCTCTTTCAGAGCGTACTGCCTCCCGCCAGTTAGGAACTCGTCATCGTGCAGCAATGGGCATTACAGAACGAGTAGAGAAATGCCTATGTATCGTCGTCTCGGAAGAAACAGGCTCAATTTCTCTAGCAGAAAGAGGAACGTTAAATAGACCCCTAACCAGTAGTAAACTAAAAGAGTTATTACGAGAAAGATTTGCCCCAATAGCTGAAGGAGATGCCGTGCGTCTTAGTCGCAAAATTGGATTTCAAGGAAAGGTTTTGCTAGAGAGCGTTTTGCGTTTCTGGCCCTCGAATTCTCGCAAAAAGCATTAGTTGGTTATTTATATTAATTAAGCTTTAATTCTTCCATGTAATTTATCTAGATTTGATGTTTATTGGTCAATGTTTAATGTTCAATGTTAAAAGATGAGTGTAGAGCCAATCATTTTGCAACAGTTACCCACGGATTTAAGTAAAGAACTACTCCCGCAGCACGTAGCGGTGATTATGGATGGGAATGGTCGTTGGGCTAAAAACCAGGGAAAACCTCGGATTATTGGTCATCAGAAAGGTGTAGATACCCTTAAGGATTTATTACGCTGTTGTAAAGATTGGGGCATTCCTGCTCTAACAGCTTATGCTTTTTCGACGGAGAATTGGGGCAGACCTCACGGTGAAGTACAGTTCTTAATGACCCTCTTTGAACGGGTTTTGCGGCGGGAATTAAAAGAGATGAAGGCAGAAAATGTCCGAATTCGCTTTGTCGGTAATTTATCAGATTTACCCGCTTCCCTGCGCCAAGAAATTGCTCGCTCAATGGAAGATACGAAAAACAATCAAGGCATTCAATTTACCGTAGCCACTAACTACGGTGGTAGACACGAAATTATTCAGGCTTGTCAGGCGATCGCTTTGAAAGTAGAACAGGGGTACTTAAATCCTGCTCAAATTAACGAAGAATTATTTGAACAACATCTATACACTCAAGGCATTCCTCACCCCGACTTGTTGATTCGTACTAGTGGGGAAATGCGCATTAGTAATTTTTTGCTCTGGCAAATGGCTTATGCTGAAATCTATGTTACTCCGACCCTCTGGCCAGATTTTGACCGTCAAGAGTTTCATCAGGCTCTAGTTACTTATCAAAAACGCGATCGCCGTTTTGGTAAAGTTAAATGAGCGATAATTACTGATTACTGATTACTGATTACTGATTACTGATGACAGTAAATATGCTATGCTAGTAAATGATTCGGACTCATGCAGTATTAACGCCCGAACCTTGTCAGGGTCGGAAGACAGCAGCAATAAGGGATGCTTAA
>JBDKJC010000321.1:0-5116 GCA_039796815.1 Cyanobacteriota bacterium
TCCACAACATGGCTACAGACATGGCTAGCCAATGACGTTCAGCTCGATCTGGTTGTCTGAGACGGGACGGACATCTCACGGGGGCGAAGAGGCTTCGCCCCCGTGTCCTCTTTTGTGCCACTGCCAACCATCACTCTTAAGATCTCGATAAGAGCATTCGATCCAAGAGCGAAATCCATACCAACTAACGTCTGCATTTTCTGATTCTAAATCAGTGAGAATTAACCAAGGGTCAACATAACCATCATCCCATCTGTCTAAGAGAGTACAATCAATCGGATTACTCTTAAAACACGTAATTCGTCCCGACCAGCTTTGGTTTTTTGAAGTTAAAACTGTGGCTAAAGGCTGCCATGAAGATGAATTTTTCTGGCTTTGTCTAACAGTATTTTCTTTTTCGTCAAATTGCCAGCACACAACAACGACAAGAAATTTTGGATTGGTTTCATTTAAAGGAAAATTTATTTAAAGTTGGTGGTTCATTAAAACGTCTGAGACAGGGAGAAACGTTTTTATGGCAAGGAAAAGTCGAGCAAGCGAGCGCTTTATTTCAGCAAGAATGTCCTAAACGGGCGCGAAAATTTTTAGCTTACAGCCAAAAACATCGTCATCGTCTACCTAATTACGAATTGCTACAAACTGATTATCAGATTTCGATTGGTTCTGGTTCGGTTGAATCTGCTATTAAACAAATTGATCGCCGTTTGAAAATTTCTGGGGCGCGACGCGAAGCTAGTCCTTTAGGGCAATGGAATGCTAGCTCTGTTAATCAGATGTTGCGTTTACGTTGTGCCTATCTTAATGGACAATTTGCTGTTTAGTCTATCTGCCGAAATGGGATGCTCCCCCTGCCTTTCGGGTCTTCTAGCATAAATAGGTTTCCATCTATCAGTTCTTTTTCCGTAAACTGTTGTGTTATTATTGGGTTTTTCTTTCCCATTCCTATAACTATGCGTCAAAGTCAATTCACTTCCTTGCCATTGAGCATCGGTATTTGGAAGAAAAAAATCACTAAATCTAAAATTACTTGTTATATTTTCGTCGATAGGCTTATAACAACAGGCTAAAGCGTGTAATAGTAATATCGTTGACTTTCCATGTCCATTTGGTCCTAAGATAGCAGTTACAGCTTTATCTTCAAAGGAAATATCAACATCTTTTAAGCACTTAAGTTCTTTGATATATAAAGAATGGATTTTTTGCTGACTAATGGACGACATAAAAATTCAAGCAACATTAGAAATCGCCTTAACTTCACAAGATATCTTACTAATGTAATTATGAGCGAAGTTACAGCCTATCTTGACCTGAAAATCTTGATTATGCCACTATTTTGCAAAAGTTATTTTATATTCATGCTTTCAAAATTAGAAACAAAACTATTCACCTCTGGCAAACATGAGTCGGATCGTCGGCTTTTTCAGCAAACTCCAAGCCTCTAGCCAAACGCCAAGCAAAAATAGGCGGTAAACCAGCATCTAAAATCGCAGCACAGGTTGTTTGATAGTCATACTCCACTTCTCGTAGACTTACTGCTTCTGTCTCCGTATCATAAATAACATAGGTAGCATTAGGACGACCATGACGGGGTTCGCCTACCGAACCAACATTGATAATTCGTTTCAAAGGTGTATTAAAACTGATGGCAGGTTGTTCATCACTATTAGGCTGATTAACTTTGACCTGTAATTGTCCAGAATCTAAGGTGCGAATATAGGGGACATGGGTATGTCCACAAAACAACACATCGGCATCGCTAGCTAAAACTCTTTCTAGAGCAGTAAAAGCATCCATTTCGGGTAAAAGATATTCGTGGTTGCTATTTGGGCTACCATGTACGAAACAAAGATTCTCTTCTTTATAGGTATGGGGGAGTTGCGCCAAATATTCTCTAACTTCGGGATATACTTCCTTATTTGTCCATTCGTGAGCGATTTTACCTCTTTTTTCAGCCAACAGCGAAGGATAACTACAGTCACAGGCACTTAATCTTTCTACAATATCTTCATCCCAACAACCCTGAACAGTGGGAATATCTAAGGAACGGATTTGTTCTACTACTGCATTGGGATGAGGGCCATAACCCACTAAATCTCCCAGACAATAGATCTTTTCAGCCTTTTGTTGGTCAATATCGAGTAATACTGCATCTAAAGCTGCATAATTTCCATGAATGCAGGACATGACTGCTATTTTCATACTAATTCTACCTCTGGTTCAGTTGCTAAAGATTCTTTTACTTGTTGCTGGTAATAAGTAATTGCTGATTCAGGAACACAACAGTCTTTAATGGTTTGAGCAATTTCAGCTTGTTCTAAATTGTTACCCACAATTTCAAAACCACTCTTGCGAACTGGTCTGCCATCAAGCCAACGAGGTAAATTTAAGGGTTTAAACTCCAATTCAGGTCGATTGATTATAAAATCCCCGTAATAAATTAGTCCATCTTCTAAGTCGAAGATTCCTTTAGCCCGAACCACTTCACCATAAGCACCTTGAGTCATTTCCAACCAAAAGGTGGCTAAACTATCAAAATCTAAAATTTCGCCCGTTAAGATTCCCCGATGAATCTGCAAAGATGTTGTTAATTCAGTATTTTGATTCCCAACAATAATCTCGTCTGCCCAAGTCTCTAATTCTAGATGATTTTTATTGCTGGGAATTATGGCTACTCGGTGAGCATTGAGAGTTTTTAGCAAAGGTTCGATTCCCGACAAGTCTAAATACCAGGGGATTTCAATATAAGTTGTAGTTTGCTCCGATTCTGTCAATAACGCTGCTTCTTCCCCTGTGTGGTAAATTTTGAGTTGAGGATATTTACTTTGCAGATAAATTGTATCAATAGGTACAGAATCGATTTTGGGACTAAAATAGCCTACAGGTTTATTGGTTTGGGCTATTTGTTGATCAATCCAGTGAGTTTTACCCGCACCTGGGGGACTGGCTACAGCGATAATCATAAAGATTTTTTGTGATATTGCTAGACACGCTAATCAATTAATGAAACACAGGATTATGACGAATTAAACTCATAAACTCCTGGCGAGTTTTCGCATCATCAGCAAATAGCCCCCTTACGGCACTGGTAGAAGTCCAAGAACCTGGTTTTTGTACTCCCCGCATTACCATACACATATGGGTTGCTTCTACTACTACTGCTACACCTTTGGGTTGTAATAATCCTTGCAGTGCGTTGGCAATTTGGGCGGTTAATCTTTCCTGTACTTGTAAACGCCTTCCGTACATTTCACAAATACGGGCAATTTTAGATAGTCCAATTACTTTCCCGTCGGGAATATATGCCACATGAGCGCGGCCGAGAATTGGTAAAATATGGTGTTCGCAGGAGCTAAATAGGTCAATATCTCTAACCAAGACCATTTCATCAGCAGTTTCGTGGAATACTGCGCCGTTAAGGAGTTCATCAAGAGATTGATGATAACCAGAAGTCAAGAATTTTAAAGCTTTAACCACTCTTTTCGGAGTATCTTTTAACCCCTCACGGTCTGGGTCTTCTCCCAGTCCTAATAATAAAGTTCTTACCGCTTGGCGCATCTCTGCTTCGGAGACAGGAGGAGGACACGTCATTTGAGGTTTCCTCAAATGCGTGAGATGTCCATGCTCTTGTGTAGTAGTTAGTTGAGGTAATTTATAGTTGGTGCTATCAATTTGATTTGCTTCGGACTTAGATAAGGTCATAAATTGGCAATAAGTTAAATTAAACAGTAAGGGAAGTAGCTAAACAGTCGTTTAGCTGTTGGCGGAGTGTATCGGTATCTAAATGACGGCCGATAAAGACTAGCTGGTTAACAGGAGAAGTAGACCAAGGTTCGGATTTAATATCGTTGCGCTGTCCGCACAATTGAAAGATGTGACGTAATTTACTTCCTGCAAACCAAATAATTCCTTTGGCTCGAAATACTTCAATTGGAAGCAGATCATTTAAAAACTTTTGAAATTTATAGACATCAAAGGGTTTGTCAGTTTGAAACGACATAGACACAAAACCATCGTTGACTAGGTGATCAGAATGATTGTGATGATCGTGGACATGATGATGTTCTTGGTGTTTCTTGTCAACTTGATAACTATCTATTGGAGTGAAACCGACATCTAAAATCAATGGTAAAGAAACTTGAGCATGTTTCGTATGAATAATTCTGGGATTCTTCTTAATAGATGCAATGTAAGTTTCTAATGCTGTTAATTGTTTGTTGTTGACTAAATCGGTTTTATTCAACAACAGAATATCTCCATAGGCAATCTGCTTCAATGCCACTTCGCTATCAAAATGTTCTGGGGTAAAGGTTTCGGCATCAACTACAGTAATAACTGAGTCAAGGTAAGTAGAATCTCGAAAATCCGTACCAACAAAAGTCAAAATGATTGGTAAAGGGTCGGCTACACCAGTAGTTTCGATAATCAAACGATCTACTTTTTCTTCCCTTGCTAGTATTTTTGTTACTGCTTCTATCAATCCTTCGTTAAGGGTGCAACAAATACACCCATTGCTCAACTCCACCATGTCATCGTCATAGGAAACCAAGAGTTGACCATCGATATTGATATCTCCAAACTCATTAACTAACACTGCAACCTTTGAGTTATGGTTATTTTGCAGAATTTGATTGAGTAGGGTGGTTTTACCGCTACCGAGAAAGCCAGTGATGATTGTTACGGGTAATTCTGCCTGAGAAATCTCTAACATAGTGAAAAGCAGCAATTTAGTTTACAGAATTTTATTATAACGATAATCATTATCAAAAATCAAAGACAATGAGACCATAAGACAAATTTAATAATTTAATGGCGATCGCAGTTTTTTCAAATTAAATCGCCAAATAATTTAAGGTGAATTATGGTAGAGGCGGTAAAATGAAAGCGGTAGCTTGCTTGATGGTAGTAGATCTTGCTTGATAAGGGACTTTGCCATTTGGAGATAGTACATATTGCTCGATAAATTGTAATAATTCAGGTGCAGACTCAATAGGTGCAAGTTGATGAAAAATAAATGTTAGTTTATCATTAGCAGCTAAGGTAGCAGCGCAGGAACGACGGCAGGCTGCCATACATGAAACGGGCTTGATCGTAATGCGATCGCGAAGCGCGACGCTGA
>JBDKJC010000322.1:0-5093 GCA_039796815.1 Cyanobacteriota bacterium
AAACTGTTAAAAGTATCGCGGTTTTAGACCGTACTAAAGAACCAGGCAGTGCAGGAGAACCATTATATTTAGATGTAGTTAATGCCCTCGTCGAAACTTCTCTAGGAAATCCTTTACCCAAGATCGTCGGGGGAAGATATGGACTGTCCTCCAAAGAATTTACCCCAGCCATGATTAAGGGGGTATTTGATAATCTGAATTTAACTCCCTCTCTCATCTCTCTTGGTAAGGGGGAAGCCACGCTGAAAAATCATTTCACCATCGGCATCAATGACGATCTAACCCATAGCAGCCTGGAATACGATCCGAACTTTTCTACCGAATCCCCAGATATTATCCGTGCTATCTTCTATGGCTTGGGTTCTGATGGTACTGTGGGGGCTAATAAAAATACGATCAAAATTATTGGCGAAGCTACCGATAATTATGCCCAGGGTTACTTTGTCTATGACTCTAAAAAATCGGGTTCGGTTACGGTGTCCCATTTGCGCTTTGGTTCGCAACCGATTCATTCTACCTATTTAGTAAATAAAGCTAGCTTTGTCGGTTGTCATCAGTGGAACTTTTTAGAACAATTACCTGTTTTAGATTCTCTAGAACCACAAGGAACTTTTTTACTTAATAGCCCCTACAGTCAAGCAGAACTTTGGCAGCAGTTACCGCAGCAAATCCAGCAGCAGATTATTGATCAGCAGCTAAAATTCTATGGCATCAATGCCTATAAAGTTGCTCGCGAAGCAGGAATGGGTAACAGAATCAATACGGTAATGCAGGTATGTTTCTTTGCTTTATCGGGAGTGCTGCCAGAAGAGGAGGCAATTAAAGCAATAAAAGAATCAATTCGCCAAACCTATGGTAAAAAAGGTGAGCAAATTGTTGCCATGAACCTCAAAGCCGTCGATGCAACCCTAGATAATTTGTTTGAGGTTAAGAGCAATTTACAGATTAATTCACAGATTATGGATAATCACCCTCCAGGATTGGGGAGCATAATTGCCGACAATGTGCCTGAATTTATTAAAAAAGCGATCGCCCGTGCAGGAGACACCATCCCTGTCAGTGCTTTACCCTGGGACGGAACTTATCCGACTGGTACTTCTAAGCTGGAAAAACGGAATATTGCTCAAGAAATACCCGTTTGGGATCAAGATGTCTGCGTTCAGTGTGGTAAATGTGTCATGGTTTGCCCTCATGGAGTAATTCGCAGTAAGGTTTACGAACCCGAACAGCTAGAAAATGCACCAGCTAGTTTTAAAAGTAGCGATGCTAGAGCTTCGGTGCGGTTTAACCGTGAACACGATTGGCGAGATTTAAAATTTACTATTCAGGTGGCAGCGGAAGACTGTACGGGATGTGGCATTTGTGTTGATGTCTGTCCAGCTAAGAATAAATCGCAACCACGGTTCAAAGCGATCAATATGCAGCCTCAATTACCTTTACGGGAACAAGAACGAGCCAACTGGGATTTCTTCTTGAAGATACCCAACCCAGACCGTACTAAGCTCAATCTGCATAAAATCAATCAACAGCAGATGCAAGAACCACTGTTTGAATTTTCTGGTGCTTGTGCAGGGTGCGGGGAAACTCCCTATCTCAAACTGATGAGTCAGCTATTTGGCGATCGCGCTTTGGTAGCAAACGCTACGGGCTGTTCTTCGATCTATGGGGGCAACTTACCAACTACTCCTTGGACTCATAACGCTGAAGGTAGAGGGGTAGCCTGGTCAAATTCCCTGTTTGAAGATAATGCCGAATTTGGATTAGGATTCCGCGTTTCTCTCGATCAACAGGCTCAAATGGCTGCGGAGTTACTCCAATCATTAGCAGGAGAGGTAGGAGAAGAATTAGCTACCAGTATCTTAAACGCCGAACAAAAAGATGAGGCAGATATCTGCGAACAACGCGATCGCATTACTCGACTCAAAGACAAACTACAAACCATTGTCAGGGCGAACGGTGGTTCTGCCCTACCCAATAGATCGCAAGCTAAACAACTCCTATCCCTCGCTGATTATCTGGTCAAAAAAAGCGTCTGGATCGTCGGTGGAGATGGTTGGGGTTACGACATTGGTTATGGTGGACTCGACCATGTGCTTGCCAGTGGACGTAATGTCAATATCCTCGTGATGGATACAGAGGTTTATTCCAATACTGGGGGGCAAATGTCCAAAGCTACCCCTAGAGGTGCGGTGGCTAAGTTTGCTGCGGGGGGCAAACTCTCCCCTAAAAAAGATTTAGGTTTAATGGCAATGACTTACGGTAATGTTTACGTTGCTAATGTTGCTATGGGTGCAAAAGACGAGCATACCCTAAGAGCGTTTCTGGAGGCGGAAGCCTATGAAGGTGTATCTTTAATCATTGCTTATTCCCACTGTATCGCCCACGGCATCAATATGACCACGGCGATGCAGCAACAAAAGGCTTTAGTTGATTCGGGACGTTGGTTGCTCTATCGTTATGATCCCAGACGTACAAAACAGGGAGAAAACCCACTCTTACTTGATAGCAAAGCGCCTCACGAGACAGTAGAGAAATCTATGTATGCGGAAAATCGTTTCCGAATGTTGATGCACTCCCAGCCCGAAGTAGCAAAGAAATTGATGGCTTTGGCACAAGAAGATGTTAATACCCGCTATGAGATGTATCAGTATTTAGCAGCTAAGAGCTAACAGCTATTGAACGCTATCTCTTCATGTTTTCCATCATTGCTGGCATACCTTCTTTCACAAATCCAGTCACCTCCCGCGCGTGTTCTCGAAGTTTAATTTGTTTCATAGGAATTATTAACTTTCAAGAAATAAAATTATTAGGACTAGTTAATTTAAGTCCTCACAATAACATCATATTTATTTGGTTTACTACAGACATGAGACTCAACAGTCTCATTGAATTCGAGTTCACAATAAAAACAAAAACCTACAAGAGGTAAAACACCATGATTATTTCAGATCTACAATACATCGAATCTGCTAGCGAAGTGGAAGTAAACGGTGGAAGCGGTTACTGCAAACCACATATTTACTGCAAGCCTATCTGTTATAAGCCTGCTTATAACGTAGCTAGCGCCAATGCAGAAGCCGATGCTTATGGTAGAAACACCATGACTTCAACTTCTACAGATACTAAAGTAGTTCAAGGCGAATCCAGTAGTTCCGACTCTAGTTCTTTATCTAAAGCTTTCTAACCACTGACTTGGGAAGCGTAGTGAATTAATACTGCATACTTAATTTAATTCACTACATTCAATGAACTCATAGGACTGAAGTTAGCTAGTCCTATGAGTAACCCTAAAACATATAGCTACGAAAAGTCAAATATTATAATTATTTTGAATGGTGTTGCTAGCAAAGATTTTGTTCATCTTCCATTTGTGAGCTCCAAGTTAATCTCCTAGTTGCTCATTAATCGCTTTTAGCAAGTCATTATTACTGTACGGTTTAGCTACAAAGGCTTCAATACTACCATTGACTTCAGCAACAATTTCTTGGTCAGAAACAAGTCCGCTCACAGCAATAATTTTGGCTTCGGAGTTCATAGTTTTGAGAATTTGAATTGCGGTTTTACCATCCATTGAGGGCATAATGATATCCATGATTACCAACTCAATGGCAGCTTGATTTTGAGCATAAAGAGCGATCGCTTCAATGCCATTGTTAGCGGTTAACACCCGATAGTTGTAAGTTTCTAACGTTGCTTTGGTGACAAGGAGGATTGGGGATTCATCATCTACTACCAAAATTAATTCGCCGTTTCCCGGGGGAATTGTTTCTGTTTCTTCTGGGTCAGATTCTGCTGTTTCCGAAGCGGGGAGAAAAACCTTGAACTGAGTTCCCCGCGATTGCGACTTGGTATTACTCACCACCTCAACAAAACCTCCGTGACTTTTAACAATGCCAATTAAAGTAGACAAGCCTAATCCTGTACCTCGCTCAATTTCTTTCGTGGTAAAGAAGGGTTCAAAAATGCGTTCGATAATTTCAGCAGGGATGCCCACACCTGTATCGGCAACGGTAATCAAAGCATAAGAACCGACCTGGGCATCTAAATGTAGTCGGGTAAAATTCGCATCCAGCAGACAATTCTCGGCAGTGATGGTTAGTTTGCCGCCCTGGGGCATAGCATCACGGGCATTAACTACCAGATTCATCAAAACTTGGTGCAGTTGATTAACATCCCCATTAACCGTCCAGAGGTTTTTTGGCGCATTTGTTTCTAATTCGATGGCTTTAGGAAAGGTTTCTTCAATGATTTGTTTGATTTCGGTGATTAAATGACGAACTTGGACAATTCCCCGCTCTCCTTCCATCCCCCGAGAGAAGGTCAGAATTTGCTTAACCAAAGCTGCTCCCCGTTGAGCATTAGTTTCGATGATTTTGAAAAACTCTTTGGTTTGTTCGTCAGCATTTGCTAGTTTAAGAGGCAGCAATTTAGAGAAGCCTAAAATAGGAGCGAGAATATTATTGAGGTCGTGAGCGACACCACCAGCCAAAGTTCCTAAGCTTTCTAGGCGTTGAGCGCGGAGAAATTGAGCTGCTAGTAGTTTTTGCTCGGTGATATCGGTATCGACGCTGAGGATAAATTTGGGACTTCCTGCTTCGTCTCTAACTAACGTCCAGCGACTGGCGACGATCACTTCATTACCTGCTTTGGTGATTTTATGTAATTCTCCTTGCCACTCACCTTGTTCTCGGACAGTCGTATAAGCAGTTTCTATTGCGGGTGAGATTTCTTTATAAAGAAGCGATCGCAAGTTGTGACCAATAGTTTCCCCAGCTTGCCACCCAAAAATTCTGGCTGCCCCTTGATTCCAAAATTGAATTTCACTCTCGAAATCTCGAACGATAATCCCATCGGTTGCTAAATCCAAGAGGGCAGCTTGTTCACGGATTTTTTGCTCCGCCTGTTTGCGATCGCTAATATCTCTTCCTTCGGGAATCAGCAGCACAACTTTTCCCGTATCATCAAAAACCGGTTTGAGGGAAAAATCGACAAAAATGGAGATTCCATTAGCTAGGATATGTTCGGCTTCAAAGCGAACTAATTCTCCTGTGGCGGCGGTAGAGATCGCCTGTTGTAATTGTTGTTGTAATTGC
>JBDKJC010000323.1:0-5081 GCA_039796815.1 Cyanobacteriota bacterium
CAACATTTTGAAGAGTTAACCACAGAACAATTTGTGGAGAATCTGCATCGTTCTTGTCCAGAAGTATTTGAAGACAACGAGCGTTCGCCTCAGCAAGATACATCCAATTCCATTTCATCAGATGAAGTAAAACCTAAAAAAGCCAATATTTATATGAATGAATAAATATTGTTGTAGAGGCTGATTTTAAAGTAATTCCTGATAGCTTTCCTGTTTTACTTTTGGTAAAGAGCGATCGCTTAATTCAGTTAAGGCTATAGGCTAGACATAACAAATGTTTAAAACCTTGATTATTTGAGTACTGTATTTAACACAAAAGATTTAACTCTAATACCAGATAAGGATAATTGTTCAGCTTGTCGATTAAATTGCTCCTTAGCTTCTTCAATACTAATTTTGGGAGATTTACCTTTTCTTGAATCGGTGCTATCCCATTGATCGCAGTTAAACCAGCCAATTAAATAAAGACCATGTTGGCAAGTATTTTCTTTTAGATAGCGACCTACTAGCTGATTTAACCAATCTAATTCAGGAAAATGACTTATAATGCGCTGAATTTCTTGACAGGCTTGAGGTGTTCCCCATTCTCTCAAACTATTTAGGATATTATCTCTCAGATTACCAATACTTTCTCTAGTACCAACAAAATGAGCTTCAGGTGAATTAAATTCAGGATCTTCAGCATGAGGATATTCTTGAGTAAGCCAAATATAAAAATCGGCAACCTGTTCTTCAGTTAAATCAAAACATTTACCTCGTAGATCATGACTCATCATACTTTCTAGAACTTCACGACCAAAATTGTTATCCTGTTGAAGAGTAGACCAAAAAACAGACCAAAGATCGCTAGTCGCATTTTTCATTAAAACTTGAGCTGCAACAATAGACCTTTTTCTTTCTTTTTCAATTATAGGTAGGGGATAAGTGATTAATGATTTGACATAATTTTTTGCTGGAGTGTAATTACGTTCCAAAAGCTCCTCTAGTAAATTACCCATACATAATGGTTTAAGAGAAGAAATTCTTGCTCGATTTAAAACAAAAGACATCAAGCGTTCGTCCCAACACTTTTTAAATTGTCTAGTTGCAAAAATATAATCACTATCTTTTTTTTCACTATTAATCAGTTTGAATAATGTACCTATAGTTTCAGTCGGAGCTTTTTCATAAGCCAATTTAACTAAATCAAAATATGGATCTTTTCTATTGCTGTTATCTGGACTACCAATGACTACAGGTGTCCATCTTCGCCAGATTTCAGTAGATAAAGAATCTAAAAAATCAGGTGATTCTTTTGACAATAAAACAAGACCCAATAGCAATAATAAGGCTTTTGCACCTGCTAATGCTGACCTACAAAAACTGTTACTACCTATCCAGTCATATTTAACATTAGTTTGTTCGAGTAGATATTTTTTAGCACCATTGATAATTCTATTTCTGGTTTCTAGATCTGCTTCTTCCCACCCTGGTAGTTTAGTCAAATCATACCCAAAATCGCTGCCATAGCGTCTACAATTTGGCACAAGCGTCATTTCCATACATAATTGCCACCAGCTATCAAGATTTCCAGCTTCAAGCAGATCTAAACAATTTAAAATTCTTTCTTTTGATGAAGGAGTTAGGATAGGTTGATTTAGATTTGCCTCAATTTTATTTCTATATTCAATTTCCTTGATGTATTGTTTTTTCCTTTCTTCTGCTAAAGAAGAATCTAATTTAATTGCTTCAAACCAAGGTGCAAAATGCTCTTTGATAATTGGATTGGTTTTAGTAGCTGTAATTAAAGCCTCAATTTGTTTTGTATTGTCTCTATTAAAACAATACTTAATCAAGGCAATGTATTTTTCCTGTATCTCTCTATCTGTAATGACTTTGACCTTTTCGAGTGACCAAAAAAAATCTTTTTCTAAGAAAATATTATCTGAGCTACAAGTAACTAATATATGTATGCTCTTTTCAGAACTATCAGTAATTGAAATCAATTCTTCTATCAGTTTTCTTCGCTTATCATCATTTTCTGATACCGAAAAGGATATTTCTTCTCCATTAATATTTGAATTGGTTATTATAGGTTGATGTTCTTGCAATTGAACTAAAGCTGCTTTTGCAAAACCTTTAATTATTTCAGGATTATCAAAATGTTCCCATGCTTTTAAAAGAATTTTATTACCAAGATCTTCAAATGGATGTCCGAAACATCTAACACCTTGCTTTTTTAGCCAAGTAAGAGCTATTGTAATATCGCTTACTTGCAACTTTGGCAGAAGTTTGTAGTCTAAAAAAAAGCAATAAGAGCCTGTAAAGTTAAATTTTTTCGGACGAGTTAAAATTGAAAACAATTCTTTTGCTGTTAAATGTTCAGACCAAACTGCTTTTAAAGCATATCCTTTTATTTGATCTTCTTCATCTTCAGGTAATTCTTCTGTTGCAAAAGATTTAAGTCTTAATCTTGTATTAGAATCGCCTATCGAAGCAATGACACTAGCAGCATTAGATCTTAAATGTATTTGTTGAGTATTGTCTAATGCCAAATCAATTAAATTATCTTGTAATTCTGTGACTTCACATACTTTGGCGATATTGATTGCTTCATATCTGGCATTAAAGTTTTCATGTTCACCTTGAATATAAGGTCGTAATTGTTCGGCTAATTGAGGATGTTTGAGTTTTTCATAGCGTAAATGATTGCCAAAACCGCGATCAAAAAGCTTGTCTTGTCCATATTGCTCTAATAAACTGTCAACTAGAGCTTTTCGTAAACTTTCATCAGTAGGGATATCGCTTTTTAACAAGACATCAGGATCGGTTTTCATTATTTCCTGAAGCACATCAGATCTCATACTAGCTAAGCATGCAGCGGTTTCATGAAGTTGGGGAACTAATTTTCTTTCTGTGTCTTCAGGAGACACGATCAAACTCATTATCTGTACTAAAGGTATTTGATGTTGAGTTAAATACCAGGCTGCGAGAAACTCAGCATAAGTTTTGTGAGCAAAACCCATACGGTTTGTTCCTCGTGAAGAAAAAAGTCCTGAAATAGATAAGACTTCTTCAATACAGTCTGAGATAATGTTAAGCTCTTGTCCGTCAATTTTTTCTTTACCAACACATAAATCCTGAATTGCTATGTCAGATTCAGGCATTTCAAAATAATCTGGACTTGTCCAAATAGCTACTTTATTGGCAAAAATAGTTATGGCTGCAATTCTTGCTGCAACTATTAAGCGCTGTTTATCACTTAATTTTCCTTTAAAATCACAGTCAAGACGATCTGGATTAACTTCTTTGCATAGTTCCAAACAGCCTTGCTTATATAACTCTTGTTGAGATAAAGGAAAGCGATCGCTTTTCTTATAAATACTCAATAAAAATTTTAAAGTAATAGGTTTAATTGCTAACGGTACAGCTTGTTTATCAGCAAGTTCTTCTAAAAACTTATCTGCATTAATACCTTGTTTCTCTGCTGCATTGACGATATCTATTTGTCTTAGAGGAGCAAGCTCGTAGATGCCAACACTATCTTTTTCCCATTTTTTCTGAAACTTTTCCGTTAAAGTATCCTTCCAATCTGCTGTTCTACAGGTAATTCTTAAATATAGGCGATCGCATGGCAACCGCTCAATTTCTCGTTGAAGAATTCTAGTAAGTATTTTAATTGATAATAAGCCTTCGTCGAGACTATCTAAAAACAGATGCAGCTTGTAAGTTCCATTCAGCCATGCTTTAAATTGTTCGTTTCTAAAAATGGCATTACATAAGCTGTCATCAGAACCATAACTACCCAAACTAAACCACAAGCATTCATCTTGCGATCTCTGTAATTGATGTTCAAGTCTTTTATATTCTTGTTTAGTAGCTATAGTTTTACCGATACCAGCTTCACCTAACAAGATTAAACAAGGTATATCTGATATGGCATCAAACTTAACTAAATCAGGATTATAAGAATTTCCATACTCTGATTCTGGATCGTAGAGAAAACCTGAATAATCTAGGGTTAAATTGCCTGTTGTGATACACCAAAAACGCTGCCAACCGAAACCTTGTCTTATCATGAAGATTTTTACAATGAAAAGAACGCACTTACTTAGATATTGCCCTTGTTGGTGGACGAACATTAACAGGAAAACTATTTACTTTTTGGGCTGATAAAAAGCTAGTAATTGAGCGTAGTCTGAGGGATTAATAGTAAGGGTCATTTTTCCATCGATCTTTCAAATATTTTAAACCATTCAAATTAACGATACAGTAAGGATATTACCGATCGTGATATCGGAAACGCATCTTTCCAATACCGACTATAATGGAACGAGTTCATCCCAAAACTCCATCACACTTAGAAAACTCTTTCAATGCCAAAATTGAGAGACATTTTACTCATACCGAACCTGACGTGCTAGCTCAATTCCTCCTTGATAAACGCAACCCTGGTACGAGAAAAGCTTACGCTAAAGACCTTAATGACTTTTTTCGCTTCTCTACGGGTAAGGTTGCTACGAAAGATACGGTGCTGGAGTTTTTACACTTGGAACGTTCGGCTGCTGTAGGAGTGGTGCTTTCTTATAAAGCTAAATTATTTGATAAGGGATTATCAGAAGCGACGGTTAATCGCCGTCTGGCTGCGATTAAAACTCTCTGTAGCATGGGTCGCAAGTTGGGGATATGTGGTTTTACCCTGGAAGATGTCAAGGGGGAACGGGTTCAGCAATATAGGGATACTAGCGGGATTAGTCCAGAGGAGTATCGGAAGGTGTTGGATTTGTGCGATCGCTCCTTAATTTATGGCATTCGGGACTATGCCCTGTTAAAGCTGCTATGGGACAATGCCCTGCGACGGAATGAAGTGAGTTTATTAAACTACGGGGATTTTGAACCACTGGCTAGGGAATTAATCATACTGGGTAAGGGAAAAGGGACGCAGACGGAGATTATTGGTTTAAGTACCTCTACGACTAATGCCCTGCTGGACTGGTGTAAAGCATACAAACACAAGAAGCAGAAAGCACCGTTGTTTGTGGCTCTAGATTTTCAGCATAAAGGACATCGGATAACTGGGGATGGGATTTATAAGCTGGTGC
>JBDKJC010000324.1:0-5058 GCA_039796815.1 Cyanobacteriota bacterium
CAGGATTAGGTAATTTTTCCAAATAACGCAAGAACTCTAATAACTGCTCATCTGTTAGGTGAAGACGACTTCTTTTACCGTAACGACTCATCAAAAATTCTTTGCCCTGATCTTTAGTCCAGCTTAAGCGTTTGATTTCAATATCAGTTTTCTGTTTAATTTCATTAAAATCCATTGCTTCTAGCTCAGGAGAAATTGTCTCTGGAGCTAAAGCATCGACGTTATTATCCTCGTCTGTAAAAATTGCGGTGGAAGTTTCAGCAGTAAAGGTATCGCCAAACAAATTAGTTTCCGTCGGGGGGTCTGAACTCACGACAGGGACTTGCGGTGACAAATCTAACTGAGGTTGTGGCATCGGGTCTTCTACTGCGGTCACCGGAGTAAGATCGGGAAATGAATTTTGGCTTTCTATAGTTGATTCAGCTTGAGGTTTAGAAAAATTAACAATTTTATGATTACTAGTTTTCTCGGATTTAATCTCTGAATTGAGCGATGATGATGTTGCCGACTGCGTTGGAACTTTTGCTCGATCGGGCTGGGTTAAAAAAGAATTAGTATTTGGCTGCTGGTCTAAAAATAAGGTGGCGATCGCTCTTTCTTTGGCAGCGTCTTCCGCAGCTTCTACCGTGGCTGCACCAGCAAGAGCAGTAGCTAAAATAAGATTATCTATTTGCACTAAAGCTTTAACAATGTATGTACCTCGGTCTATTTCGATTAATTCACTGACCAAACTTCCTTGAGGATATCTATGACGAAATTTAGCTAGGGTCATTATTCTAAGTTTTATTTTTAATCATCTCAGTACCAATCTACTACTAATCTATGTCTTATGGCGCTACGTCGCCGAAAATTTGTCAATTAGTAGCGAGAAATTACCATGAACTCTAACTTAAAATAATAGTCAAGTAATCTATATAATTATTTAATTGTCGCCAAAGAAACCTAAAGCATTTGCTAAAACACTGATTTGTCAATAACTATCCGTGATAATTTTGCAGCATATAAGGTAAGGAGTATACTATCTCATAACTCCTACGACATCAATCAGTTGAAGGTAACGGTAAAGCTCAACGACACACACTTCGTTATTCTAGCTCTACCACCGCTCAAAACCATTGATTCTCTATTCAGGAACAGCCGTGAAACAGGTAGTTTCCGTCTTAGTCAACGGTAGTCCACCTTAAAAAGCGGAGCCTGCTCTGACCGTTGGTCAACCCAGAAAAATATAGGGCTAGGTGTGCAAATAGAGCATACAAGTTACTATAGTTTTCTTCGCTTCTGTAGTAGTTACTAAATTAAATTGGATAAGGATAATTTTTAGATGGAATTTTCAATCGCCACACTACTTGCTCAGTTCGTTGATGATAAGCTGGTTGCGGGTAAAAATTTAGAAAAGAAATTAGGTTGTGAAGATAAGGAAAGTATTCACAAATTACAGGTTACTTTAGATGCTCTAGAAAAAATTAATGTTTTAGTCAAAGAAAGAGGCAAGTATCGTCGGATCTATGAAGATAAGGTAGTCGAAGCAAAATTAAGATGCTCGAGTAAAGGATTTTGCTTTGCGATTCAAGAGGAAGAGAGTGCCGATGATATTTATGTGCGAGAAAGCCATTTGAGCAATGCTTGGAATGGCGATCGCGTTTTTGTCAAAATTATTAAAGAAGGAAGTCGTCGTCGTTCCCCTGAAGGAGAAGTTAAGTTAATTCTCGAACGCTCCAACCCCTCATTGTTAGCTACTGTGATTGAAAACGATTCCAAATATAAAGCCATTCCTTTAGACGATCGCCTTTTGTTTGAATTAGACCTGAAGGAAAAAGAAGCAGACCTCAAGGCAGCTTTAGAACATTTGGTTCACGTATCAGTATTGCGCTATCCCATCGGACAACTTGCTCCTTTGGGAAAAGTAACTAAAGTTTTAGGCAGTGATGCCGAAGAAGCAGCAGATGTTGATATTGTGTCTTGTAAACACGATTTGCCCTTAGAGTTTCCTGAAAAAGCAATTAAGGCCAGCGCCAAGTTACCTAGTGCGCGAATTCCCGCAGCAGAGATTAAAAACCGCCACGATCTGCGAGACAAACTAACGTTTACTATTGAATCAGAATTTAATCTGGCAAACAGTCCTTGGATTGAAAATGCTTTTACTTTAGAGCAAACCAGTTTAGGAGAATGGCAGTTGGGGGTGCATATTGCCGATGTTGCTCACTACATTGAACAAGACACTATCTTAGATCGCATTGCCAGAAAACGGGGTGTAGCTGTCAATCTACGCAAACAAGTCTTACCTTTATTTCCTGAAAAAGTTAGTAAACTCTGTTCTTTAATTCCAGGGAGAAGTCGCCTAACGATCTCCGTAATGTTGACGATTGACTCTCAGGGTAATACTAGTGAGTATCAAATTATTCCTTCGGTGATCTCGGTAGATCACCAGCTTACTTATCAAGAGACTCAAGAATTAATTAGCGACGAGAAAAAACCAGGGAAAAAATTAGCGAGTCTACTACCAGCGCTGAAAGACTTATTTTTTACGATTAGTCCGATAGTTAAGGCACAACGTTTGCAAAGAGGCGGTTTAGAGGTGACTACTCCTGAAAATCATAGCCTGTTTAAAGATGAGGGTCGAGTCGGTGCAATTTTAGGCGTTGCTTCTCTACCTGTTCACTCCATGCTAACTGAGTTAACTATCTTGGCGGGAAAAGCGGTGGCAGAGCATTTACAAGCCTTAGAACTGCCAGGTATCTATTGCACCCAAGTTGAGCCTGATGTCGAAGAATTAGAAGATTTAATTAAGCTGGGGAGTAATTTAGGTTTAGCTATTGACCTAGATGTCGAAGAGCGAGTTTCTTCTCAAGACTACCAACGTTTAATCGAACAGTTTGATACTTCTTCGGCTGTAATGGTGTTGAATTATTTATTACAAAGTACCTTTAAACCTGTTAAGTATCTGACTAAACCTGGAAAACACTTTGGTTTAGCTTATCAAGAAGGTTACACGCACTGCATTTCCCCTGGTCAAAGATATATCGATTTAATTATTCAGCGTATCCTAAAAGCCGTATTTGAGCATGGACGCGATCGCCGTCACAGTCGGACGAAAGAAGGTATCGACTTGACTAGCAGTGATTGTCATGGACAGATTAACTGGAAAGTATTGCCACCCAATGTTCAGGAACAACTTGAAACTGATATTCAAACCATGTTACCGTTCTTGAACGATCGCGAGAAACAGGCAGAAGACGCAGAAAGGGATTTGGCGGGGTTAAAAAAAGCCGAACAGATGAAAGAGCGCACTGGTAAGATCTTTGAAGGATTAATTACTGGAGTGCAATCCTATGGCTTCTTTGTCGAAATCGAGGACTTACTTGTCGAAGGTTTGGTTCATGTTAGCTCCCTCAAAGATGACTGGTATGAATATCGTTCCCGTAATAGTTGCTTAGTGGGGAGAAAAAATCGTACCGCATATCGTTTGGGCGATCGCGTTGAAGTAGAAGTGAAAAGTGTAGATTACTATCGTCAACAGATTGATCTGGTTACTGTTGGCGGTGGTAGTGAGGCACAAAATGCCGATTGGGAAGAAGAGTAATAACAATGAACAGTGAACAGTGAACAGTGAGTAATGGGTAATAAATCAGTCTTGTGGGTCTTAATTTTTAATATTTAATTAAGTAGACAAAGCTAACAGCTGATAGCTGATAGCTGATAGCTAATCAAAGGAGCAAGAGTATTGAAGGATCACGATCGCATAGTGGAGCAGGTAATTGACCTGGCAAAGAAAAAAGGAATTGAGGCGGAGGTTTTTTATGTTGCCAGCCAAGATACTCCTATTGAGTTTGGTAATAATCGGTTGAAGTCATTAGAAACAAAAGCTTCTGAAGGGATTGCTCTAAGGGTAATTGCCGATCGCCAGTTAGGTTTTGCCAGTTCGACGGATTTGACTCGGTTAGAAGATTTGGTGGATGCAGCGATCGCTACGGCGGAAATTGGCGATCCAGTGGAATTTGACTTTGCTCAAGACGTTAATTCAGTTGAGAGCATCAGCGATTATCAACCACCGACTACAGCTAGCTTAGTGGAAGTTGGCGAAGATTTGATTAGTAAGGTGCATCAATATAACCCTGATATTTTGGTGGATGTCAGCTTTCATAGCCGCACTAGTCAGGCGAAATTAGCCACCACGACCAATGTTTATACTGAACAGCATGGTCAAAGTCTGAGTGCGGTCATATCGGGCAATTTGGTGCGAGGTGAAGACTTTTTACAGGCATATGCCTATGAAGTAGCTCGCGATCGCCAACCTGATTATCAAGCAATCTTGCAAAAGCTAATTACTAAGTACCAACAGGCAGAAGGGGCAGCCAAAATCGCTAGCGGGACTTATCCTGTCTTGTTTACTCCCAGTGCCGTCAGCAGTACTATGGGCAGGATGTTTGGCACTATTTTTTCTGGTCAATCTGTGGTGCAAAAAGCCTCTCCTTTAACGGATAAACTAGGAGAGAAAATTGTTGATGATCGCGTTTGCGTGTTTGAAGATCCTAAGATTGGGGTTTCTGCCTGTGAGTTTGATGATGAAGGAGTACCTACGAGTAAGAAACATTTAATTGAGCAGGGCGTAGTTAAGCAGTTTTATTGGGATAGACGCTGGGCTGCTCGTCATGGGGTGAATTCTAGTGGCAATGGTTTTCGGGGCGGTATTTCCCGTCCTAGCCCCAGTTTAGCCAATGTTTGCCTAGCTCCTGGTAAAACAGCGGTGGAAGATCTAATTGCTGGAATGTCAGAAGGTATTATTGTCGATCAGGTTTTGGGTGCGGGACAGTCTAATGTTTTAGCTGGAGAATTTTCCGTCAATATAGATTTAGGTTACAAAGTCGAACAGGGTAAAATCGTCGGCAGAGTAAAAGATACAATGGTAGCAGGGAATATTTTTGAAGCTTTTTCTAATCTAGTCGATTTGAGCGATCGCCCTGAATGGGTTAGAAGTAGTGCATATGTTCCTCATATTTTATTTGCTGGCTTGGGTGTGGCAGCGAGACAGTGAGTAATGGGTAATGGGGAATGAGTCGA
>JBDKJC010000325.1:0-5027 GCA_039796815.1 Cyanobacteriota bacterium
ACCTAGTGATGGCATTTTTTACAGCATCTACGAAGATCGCCTCCAAGAAACCCTTAAGGCAATCAAAAAAGAAGCAGAACGACGAGGGGGCAATTACTGATTACTGATTACTGATTACTGATTACTGATTACTGTTCATTGTGACGCGAGCTTGCGAGCTAATGGTAAACCATACCGCTTCGTGACCGATAGGGAATCCTTTAGGGCATATCCTTTAGGACTCATTGCTCATTGCTCATTGTCAACTGTCTTTGTGCTTCGTACAACAGCAACGCAGAGGCAACAGCAACGTTTAGAGATTCCACCTGATTTGCTAGCGGAATTTTTATTTGTACATCTGCCAAATCGATCGACTCTGAGGATAATCCTGCACCCTCGTTACCTAGCAAAATTAGACTGGGGCGAGTAAAGTCAACCTCCCAATAAGTTTTAGTAGCTTTAGAGGTAGTAGCAATAATCTGTACTCCTTGCTGCTCTTGTTGCTGCACCAGTTGAGACAGATTTTGGTTGGTTACCACAGGTAGCCGAAACCATTGCCCTACACTAGCTCGCAGAACTTTGGGACTATAAAAATCCACGCTATCAGCACTTAACCATAGACCATCAGCTCCTGTTGCTGCTGCGGTGCGAATAATCGTCCCCAGGTTACCAGGATCTTGAAGTCTTTCTAGGGCAAGTCCTACAGTTTTTAAAGCTGGGATTGGTTCGACAATTGGACGACGAGCGATCGCCACTACCCCATCAGGATTAACCGTAGTGGCGATCGCCTTGAGTATTTCTGGACTAACAAATTCAACTCTAACCCCTTGTTCGGCAATTATTTGGCATAATGGCTGATGATTTTGCTGCCAACGCTCTGTGTAAAAAATAATATCTAGCTTATAATCGGCATGACAAGCAGCCTCAACTAGATTAGTTCCTTCAATCAACAGCAAATTTTGCTTTTCTCGTTCCTTGGAGCGATGTAGCTTGCGAACCTGCTTGACTAAAGGATTTTGAGTACTGGTTAAAATGTTATTTCCCTGTAATTTTTCTTGCCTGCTATTGACGAACAACAAACTTCAAAGTAATACTTTGGTTGCTTAGTCATGCGGAACTCGGGACTTGAACCCGAATGTTTTAAACAAACACTAGAATCTGAATCTAGCGCGTCTACCAATTCCGCCAGTTCCGCATCATCAATTGCATCCACAAGCTCTTATTATGATTGACTTTTATATTCAATGTCAAACTAAAAGCTCATCTTAAGTTAATTTTTAAATTTCAAACTGTTCAAGTGAATTTTTGCAGTCTATCTTAGTACTGCCTAAAAGCCCCAGTAAATATACTCGATTTTAAGAGGATAAAGCCATTAACTCTATCTCAACTCCAACCAAAATAACCTTAGAAGACCCTCAAGCCGTATTAGAAATCTGGGGACGTTCTTCTCTCTCAGGAAATGTCCAAATTAGTGGAGCCAAAAATTCTGCTCTTGTCTTGATGGCAGGTTCGATACTTTGTCCTGGCAAATGTACTTTACGCAACGTGCCAGACTTAGTTGATATCAAACGTATGAGGCAAATACTCGAGGCTTTGGGCGTTAAACTAAATCGTCAAGATGATGTGCTGGAAATTGATGCTACCAAAATTAAGCCGACTGAAGCTCCCTATGATGTTGTCTCTCAGCTTCGAGCTAGCTTCTTTGTCATTGGCCCTTTATTAACCAGGCTGGGTACGGCTCGCGTTCCTCTTCCTGGAGGATGTGCTATTGGTGCTAGACCCGTCGATCTTCATGTTCGAGGATTACAGGCGATGGGAGCGAATGTTTCCATTGAAGATGGTGTGGTTCACGCTAATTTAGTTGGTAACAAACAGCGTTTACAAGGGGGAAATATCTACCTTGATTATCCCAGTGTCGGGGCAACGGAAACTATTCTCATGGCTGCTACTCTCGCCGAGGGAAAAACTAAGATTCAGAATGCTGCACAAGAACCAGAAATTGTCGATTTGGCTAACTTCTGTAATCAAATGGGCGCAAAAGTGACTGGTGCAGGAACTAAGACCATTACCATTCAAGGGGTTAAAGAACTTAGTTCGATAGACTATAACGTGATTCCAGATCGCATTGAAGCAGGAACATTTTTAGTAGCAGGGGCGATCACTCACTCGGAAATTACTTTAAATTCCGTCATCCCCGAACATCTTGCCCCTGTAATCGCCAAACTCAATGAGATTGGCTGCCAAATAATTATTGAGGACGAAGCAGGTAAAACCTTTGGCGGAAATATTCAATCAAAGCGTCTGCGGATTATTCCTGGTGAACTCCGTGGGACTGATATCGAAACTCTTCCCTATCCTGGCTTTCCTACTGATATGCAGGCACAGTTTACTGCCCTATTAAGCATCAGTAAAGGTAATAGCGTGATCAGCGAAACTGTCTTTGAAAACCGACTTCAGCACGTATCTGAATTACAGCGTATGGGAACTAATATTCGCGTTAAAGGTCATCACGCTATTGTTCAGGGTGTTTCGATGATTTCTGGCGCACCAGTCATGGCAACTGATTTAAGAGCTTCTGCTGCTTTAGTACTAGCTGGCTTGGCTGCGGAAGGTAAAACTACTGTTCACTGTTTACATCACCTCGATCGCGGTTATGAGAATTTAGAAAACAAACTCCGCAGTTTAGGTGCAAAGTTAGAACGAGTTATTCCTGAAGGCGTGTAGTCATAATTTAATAACTGTTTATTTATTTAGAACCCTAAAGGACGACGCGGAGCTAGTCCTAAAGGATAAGCTTCGCAAATGTGACCGAAGGGAATCCTTTAGGGCTTTAGCATAAACGATCGCTGTTGTTTTTTTCCTAGGCGATCGTTTATCTGTAGTGACATTTTTCTCATAATCTGAAGCTTGAGAGCGAGCGGTTTGTTAGTTTACAATTGCTAAGTCTTCAATCTTGTCTCTTCACCCCTGTCTTTTTGTGCGATAATTCATAAAAGAAAAATATTTTAATATTTGCTTAACATAAAGCAATGAATGAGTCAGCTAAAGAAGAACAAAAAGAAAAACAGTTAGTACCAGAAGAGACCCCTCTCCAAGAAAAGACTCCAGCAAAAGAAAAAACTTTGGCGGAACAGGCTCCTTCGAGTTATGAATGTCGTGCCTGTGGTTACGTTTACGTACCATCGAAGGGAGACAGTCAGGGAAAAGTCCCTGCGGGAACTCTGTTTACCGAGTTATCTCCAGATTGGCGCTGTCCTGTTTGCGGTGTTCGTAAAACCCAGTTTGTCAATATTGGCGCACAAGGCGCACCATCAGGCTTTGCCGAAAACTTGGATTACGGTTTAGGAATCAATCGTTTAACTCCCTCTCAGAAAAACATTCTGATTTTTGGTGCGTTAGGGATAGGCTTTCTGTTTTTCCTTAGTCTGTACGGTTTGCACTAGTAGCAATAGTTTAGTTTTGGATAATTAAGCTAGCTGCCAATCGATAGTCAAACATTGCTTTTATTTGCCTCAACCAGTCACAAAAACGTTTATGAGTTCATTGATTAAAAAATTAAAGCAAATAGCTGCTATATTTGCTGTCTGTATATTTTGTATTAGCTGTAGTCGAGTTCCATCGACCATTACTAATCCCTGGAAGACTCTAACTCTTCCTTCTGAAGCAATTTTTTCCGATCTTGCTTTTACCAGTAATTCCGATCGTGGCTGGTTAGTAGGAACACAAGCATCTCTGTTTGAAACTACTGATGGTGGAGAAACCTGGACTCAGCAATCTTTAAATCTAGGTGATGAAAAAGTTACTTTAGAAGCAATTAGCTTTGATGGTGATGAAGGTTGGATTGCTGGTCAACCCTCTATCCTGCTGCATACTGAAGATGGTGGCGATAGTTGGGCGCGTATTCCTTTAAGTTCCAAGCTTCCTGGTTCACCTTTAGATATTATTGCCCTGGGCAAGTCTACCGCAGAAATGGTGACGAATCTTGGTGCAATTTATAAAACTGAGGACGGCGGTAAAAATTGGAAAGCTTTAGTCGAAGGATCGGTTGGGGTAGCAAGAAGCATTCATCGTTCTGATGATGGTAGATATGTGGCTGTTTCTGCCAAAGGAAATTTCTTTTCTACTTGGGAACCAGGAGCAACTGAATGGACACCTCACCAACGTACTTCATCTCGTCGCCTACAAAACATGGGCTTTAACCAAGACGGTAGTTTATGGTTATTGGCTCGTGGTGGCCAGGTACAGTTTAGCGATACAGTCAATTATGATGAATGGGGAGAACCGATTTATCCTGAGTTTTCTACTAGCTGGGGCTTTTTAGATGTGGCTTATCGCACCCCAGAAGAGATCTGGTTGGCAGGAGGAAGTGCTAATCTATTTGTTAGCCCTGATGGTGGTCAAACTTGGTCGAAAGACCGTGATGTGGAAGACGCTCCATCTAACTTTTATAAAGTAGTATTTCTTTCCCCCGAAAAAGGTTTTGTTTTGGGTGAACGAGGAACGCTATTAAAATATGTCCCCGAAGCTGGTGCTGCTGCTTAATTACTAATCTTAGTTGTAGGCAGTTACCCTTGTTTCGTATTATGTAAATAGAGCTTGAAAACATTTAAAAAGGAGAAACAAACATGGCAGGTGATACTGGTGAACGTCCATTTTCTGACATTATTACGAGTGTTCGCTACTGGGTAATCCATAGCGTCACTATTCCTATGCTATTTATAGCTGGGTGGTTGTTTGTCAGTACTGGACTAGCTTACGATGCATTCGGCACTCCTCGTCCTGACGAGTATTTTACTCAAGAACGAATCGAGATTCCTGTAATTAGCGATCGCTTTGATGCTAAACAGCAAATCAAAGAATTTAATCAGTAATATTGATAGTCAAATCATAGGTAACAAATATGACAGGTAATAGTCCTAATCAACCCATTTCGTATCCCATCTTCACCGTTAGATGGTTAGCAATTCACACATTAGCAGTACCCACTGTCTTCTTTTTGGGTGCGATCGCTTCGATGCAATTTATCCAACGATAGGAATCAAAATTAA
>JBDKJC010000326.1:0-5024 GCA_039796815.1 Cyanobacteriota bacterium
AGCTTACGACGAGAAGGCTTGCGGGCAGCCGAGATAAAAGGCAGATCTACAGACTGGGCAATATTACCAATCCGCGAGTGACTAATATTATTACTTACCAGCCAAATTGGCGTGGTTTGCTTAATTTGTAAGATCCATTGCTGTAGCTCAAGGGTTGTTTCTTTTTGTTTAAAAGGAACGAGGGTTTCATCGACATCCAAAACCAGCCCTTTAATATTATGTTCTTGTAATGTGACGGGAGTTAAATCAAAAATAGTACCGCCTAAAACTAAATTTGGTTCTAGCAAACTAATCATAGAGATAATCTAAAAATAAATGACAACGAATTATTTTGGCATGAAAAACAATCTTAGTATTTTTCAACAAATGTCGTACAACAGGTAGATTATTTAATCAGTAGCTCTCGGCAGAGATTTAACCGCGTTTTTGTCTAGTTTTAAGTAAATATGATCCTCATCCATCCGAGCGATCGCCGACATTGGTAAGGTCAATTCTTTTTTGTCCCACAGATGTCCTTCTTGCAGTACTAAATGAGTAAGATGTTGATTTTCTGGATCGATTAAAAACTCTTCAACTCGTCCAATATGACCGTCAGTAGCTTCGATTGAGGCACCTCGATGCACCGCTATTGTGCCAGCAGGAATTAATTCTTGTTTGATGGGGGTTGACAAAATATCGCCACTCAAAGATGTATCAGACCACATTAAATAAGAGCTACTCTTAATCATCGCTTCTTCGCCAAAATTTTCTAAAGGTTCATATTTAGACGTAGTAGGATTAAAGAAACGCATTTCAGTAAACGGAGGCATCAGGGCTATTTCTTCTCTAGTGCAGCTTAACTGAATTAATTCTGAACTACTCTCTACCACATATTCAATCATTACTAAATATTTCTGAGAATCTAACAGCTGAGAATTGCTCACTACCAGATGAGTAACTTTTTGACTATTTTGCTCGATAATTACATGACTTGATTTACCATATTCACCATCAAGGCAAAAAACTTTGGTATCTAAAGGAATTTCTTGCATTTTTCTGTTTCCAACTAAGTTAGACTAACTAAATTTTGTCACAACATAAGAACCTAAAGGTATACGTTCTAATCAGTTAAGTTCTGTATACTACGAACAGTAGATCCTAAAGAAAAGATATATTGTTAAAATTAGTAAAGAAATTGAAAATTAAAATTAAGCTATAAGAATTATGGGTCGTATTGGAGTTTTGCTGCTCAACTTAGGCGGACCCGATAAAATCGAAGATGTCCGTCCTTTTTTATATAATTTGTTTGCCGATCCTGAGATTATCAGATTGCCTGTTAAAGCGTTTCAAAAGCCTTTAGCCTGGTTAATCTCGACTTTAAGAGCCAAAACATCTGAGGCAAACTATCTCGAAATTGGTGGTGGTTCTCCACTGCGGGAAATTACTGAAGCCCAAGCCAATGCTTTACAAGAAAAGCTGAAAGAAATGGGACAAGATGCCAAGATTTATATTGGGATGCGCTATTGGCATCCATTTACTGAAGAGGCGATCGCCCAAATCAAAAGCGACGGCATTAAAGAAGTAGTTGTCTTGCCCTTATATCCGCAGTTTTCCATTAGCACTAGTGGTTCGAGCTTTCGTGTTTTAGAAGAAATGTGGTCAGAAGACCCCGCCTTAAAAGATGTCGACTATACGCTTGTAGCTTCCTGGTACGATAATCCTGGCTATTTGCGCTCAATGGCAGACTTGATTGCTCAAGAGCTAGATAAATTCCCCAACCCCCATCAAGCTCACGTATTTTTTAGCGCTCATGGTGTCCCTGTCAGTTATGTAGAAGAAGCTGGCGATCCTTATAAAGAGCAAATTGAGGAATGTACTCGCTTAATCATGGAAACTCTGGGCCGTACTAATCACTATACTTTGGCATACCAGAGTAAAGTCGGGCCTGTAGAATGGTTACAACCTTATACTGATGATGCTCTCAAAGAGTTAGGAGAAAAAGGGATCAAAGATCTAGCGGTCGTACCGATCAGCTTTGTTTCTGAACATATTGAAACTTTACAAGAAATTGATATTGAATACCGCGAAGTAGCAGAAGAAGCGGGAATTGAGAATTTTCACCGTGTTCCTGCCTTAAATGTCCATCCTGGCTTTATCGATTCTTTAGCCAATCTTGTTGTTGATTCTCTAGACGATCGCCCTTGCTCTTTTTCTGATGTAATCCACCCCAAGAAAAACATGAAGATGTATCCTCAAGAAAAGTGGCAATGGGGTTTAACCACAGCTGCGGAAGTTTGGAATGGTCGTCTAGCGATGTTGGGCTTTATTGGTTTATTAGTTGAGTTACTTAGCGGTACTGGTCCATTGCATATGGTCGGCATACTATAAAGGGCTTTGCCCTTAGCTATAAGCCATAAGCTCTAAGCTACTAGCCCTTTACTATTCAATAAAAAAGATTCACTGTCAATCATGAATCTTTTTTCGCTTTTATCTGCTAATACTAATTCAGCTTACTTGGCAGTAGCCAATTCAGGTTGAGGACGTTTGCTATTACGAATACCTTCAATTGCTTCAGCGTAGTCTGGAGCTTTGAATACCGCAGAACCCGCAACGATCGCATTAGCGCCTGCTTCTAATACCTGCCAAGTATTGTTGGGTTTTAGTCCACCATCAACTTCAATCCAAGGATCTAGTCCTCTTTGATCGCACATTTTGCGTAGGCTAGCTACTTTACCGACCATTTCTTCAATAAAGCTTTGACCACCAAAACCAGGGTTAACGCTCATAATTAAAACTAGGTCGCATAGAGGCAACACATGTTCAATAAAAGATAACGGCGTACTAGGGTTTAAAACTACACCAGCCTGTTTACCCAACTCGCGAATTTGACCTAAAGTGCGGTGTAAATGGGGAGAAGCATTATGCTCTGCATGAACAGAGATAATATCTGCACCTGCTTTAGCAAAATCTTCGACATACTTTTCTGGTTCGACGATCATTAAGTGAACATCAAGGGGTTTGGTAGTGTGAGGACGAACTGCCTCGACAATCATTGGGCCAATTGTGATATTGGGTACAAATCTACCGTCCATGACATCGATATGAACCCAATCTGCGCCTGCTCGATCTATGGCTTCAATTTCTGCACCAAGACGGCTAAAGTCGGCGGATAAAATCGAGGGGGAAATAACAGTTTTCTTATTAGTCATAAATTTTATTTCTCTTAATGTTTTGTATCGAGCGTAACAAAAATTTATCTAGTTAATTTATAAGATATCATGTTTCTCTTGTGTAGAGAGTGTAAGGAAAACTAATCTGTTTGATTTAACATTATTATGCAGTAGATTTAAGTATTAATTTTGTTGGATATTGCACTTTTAGAATTCAACCTGGGACAGTCTGTGTTGTAACATTTTAGGAAAAGCAGCATAGTATGTTTGATTGAGCGGAGAGGGATGAGGTAAAGGTAGCAAAGTAATAGATTTAGCCTGAGATCTTCCCTGGCTATCGGTAGCGCTGAGGCTCACAGTTAATTGATTTTCAAAGCGATCGCCACTACGATAAAAATCATCAATCTCGCCTTTTGCACCATAAGGAGCAAACCATTTAAAAGCTTCGGTGCCTAAAGTAATAACTTGATTTCCTTGCCAGTGAAAGACAAACAATTGTTCAATAAAAGGGCGAAATCTATTTTTTACCTTCATTAAATAAGCTTTATTTCCTGGTGGCTTATAGGGAACCGTGTTAGTTAATAAAACTCGCTCAATCGTTGTTTCATCTAAATCTTTTCTGGAGGGAGCTTTATCTTTATGAACTACATAGTAAAAACCCTGTCTAACCATTGTTCCTGAAGCACCAATTAAAGGTTGTCGAGCATAAACTTCATCCTTTCCTAAGTCACGACCAAAAAAACATAGGGAACTAGTTAAATTTCCCGCGTAAAGAATAGGTTCAGTTGGTTCAATTCCCGCCGATTCATATACAGGAATGTCAATCGGAAATTCTGAGCGTTGTGCTTCTTGTTGTACCTGGGCAATTAGAGTTTCAAGATCGGACATGGATTCAGCTTTAAAATTGACAGTAAGATTTAGCTAATGATGATAAATTTGTCTAGAAGACTATTATCCCATCTTGTCTTAAATCACAAACACAACTATTTATAGATTTAGATTATAGATTTAGACCCTGATAAAAATGAAATGAGAAATTTCTACTACCTAGTACCAATCAATGTATTTTCATGGATCAAATAGGACTGCTATATGAGCCTAATCTATCAGTATCCTGCTTTAATTCCAGGTCGCCTAATCAAACGCTACAAAAGATTTTTGGCAGATATTGAGTTAGTTACAGGAGAGGTTATTACGGCACACTGTCCAAACACAGGCCCTATGACGGGAATTTCTACGCCTGACAGTTTGGTACAAGTATCCCAAAGCGATAATCCTAAACGCAAACTGGCATATACCTGGGAAATGATTCAGCTTGGCTCTACCTGGGTGGGAGTTAACACCGCTATTCCTAACCGAGTAATCAAATTAGCATTGCAGCAACAACTTTTGCCTAAATTAGCCAATAGATACAGTACCATTCGCTCGGAAGTTGCCTATGGTAAGGATAAAAAGAGTCGAATTGATTTTTTGTTGACAGGAGACAGCAGCCAACCAGCAATATACGTTGAAGTAAAAAGCGTAACTCTCAGTACGGGTAATTTAGCTTTATTTCCCGATACAGTTACCACCAGAGGACAAAAACATTTGCGGGAGTTAATCGATCTAGTTCCCGAAACCAAGGCAGTAATGCTTTACTTTATCAATCGAAGCGACTGCGACACCTTTGCTCCTAGCGATACCTGTGACCCAAAATATGGCGAACTATTGCGCCTGGCAACGGCTCAAGGAGTAAAAGTCTTACCCTATCGTTTTGAAATTACGCCTCAAGGCATTAGCTGTTTGGGACTGGCGGATTTTTTGGCTTATGAACCAATGTTCAACAATGAACAGTGAGCAATGAACAATGAACAGTGATATATGAACTCAACGATC
>JBDKJC010000327.1:0-4997 GCA_039796815.1 Cyanobacteriota bacterium
CAGTGGAGGCAGATGAGTTACAAGATGTTCTAGCTAATAACGATGTAAAAATGGCATCTTTAGCATAAGTACTTAGTTACTCGCTTACTCAATCAAGCTAATTTTTTAATAGTCTGAACCTAGGCAGCACTCATGATATGGGCGCTGTCTATTTCTTTTTAAATGTTTAGACAACAAAAAGTTTGCAGGTTAACGTTCAAGTCAATATAGTGACAAGAGATTTCTAATACTAGATAATATTTGTTCAATATCATCGAGGCTTAATCGGTCAACGTTACTTTTACTTTGATTCGCTCAAATTACTCATATTTCTTGCTATGTCTTCTCCTTTTTTAGAAAATCGCAGCTTATCTTCAGTATTAGATTCAACTCAGTTAGACTTGTCAGTAGTTGTGCCGATTTATAACGAAGCAGAAAGTATTGAAACTTTAGTACAGGCGATCGCTAACGCTGTAACCGAAACAAATTTACACTACGAAATTATTTGTGTTGATGATGGTTCAAAAGATGGTTCGACTGATGTTTTGACTAAACTAGCTCAGAAAAGAACAGACCTCAAAGCAGTAATTCTTCGACGTAACTATGGTCAAACTCCAGCCATGGCAGCAGGATTTGAATCAGCGACAGGAAAAGCGATCGTGACTTTAGACGGCGACTTGCAAAACGATCCTGGAGATATTCCTTTACTGTTGAACAAACTGGCAGAAGGCTACGATCTGGTGAGTGGATGGCGCATTAACAGACAAGATGCAGCTTTAACGAGACTATTACCATCCAAGATTGCCAATATCATGATCGCCAAGGTGACAGGGGTAAAACTCCATGACTATGGTTGCTCCCTCAAGGCATACCGCGCCGAATTAATTGCCGATATGAACCTTTATGGCGAACTGCACCGCTTTTTGCCAGCCTTAGCCTTTATCGAAGGTGCGCGTATTACCGAAGTACCCGTACGTCACCATGCAAGACGTTTTGGTCAAAGTAAATATGGCTTAGGTAGAACAATTAGAGTAGTCATGGACTTATTTACCGTCTACTTCATGAAGAAATTTCTCACTCGTCCGATGCACGTTTTTGGTTTGGGTGGAGTTATTTCCTTGATTACAGGAATAGCCATGGGAACATACCTGAGCATTATAAAACTATTCTTCAATCAAAATATTGGCGATCGCCCTTTATTAATCTTGGCGGTTTTGCTGATCATTACGGGGGTCAATCTATTTTGCTTTGGCTTAGTAACTGAACTGTTGATGCGTACTTACCACGAATCCCAAAGAAGACCAATTTACCGTATTCGAGATGTTGTGGGTAAAAAGTAAGCACAAGGCATTATGTAAAAATAAGTTGAAAAGTATTCAAGAAAAAAAACTTTGCTGTTTAACAATTGCTAAAACTAGATAGTCAAACGCTCTAGTACTCTGTCAAGTTTGATGAAAAAGAAGATAAATTAATTAACTAAAACTATTTGTCGATGTTAAATCAAACTTGCCAAAATATTAATTGCTAAAGCCAAAATAACCGTATTAAAGAAAAAGGTCAAAACTTCATGTATCAAGACTAGTCGCCTCAACAAACGTGAGTTTATGGGTACATCTGAAACTTGGCAAGTCATGCCAATTCCTAATGAGAAATAAAGAAAATCCCAATAATCAGGCTGTTTCTCGGTGGGAAAATCTAAAGCATCTGGCAGACGAGAGGGAGTGCTTCTTGATTGATAATACAAGTGTTGCTAATTAAATTAATTCCCCAAGAGATTATGGATGATTGTCGTCATCAAGCAAAAATGGCGATGCGCTTGCGTAGGCGGAGCCTAATCGCATCAGATAAAAATCAGCTTCATAGTTGGAATGGGTCAGTAGTAATTATTGCTATTTGGTTTATAGCGGGAATTGTTCTCGCTTTTTGGTTATACGGTTTGATTCGCTAAAATACTCACCATATATAAAGGCGTTAAGATAAATTCCTATTATTCTAATAAATCCATATAATGGAACTTAATGTAACTTAACCTGTTGATCAGCAGTCGCTAGCAATGAACAGCCTCTTTTTAGACCGTCTTAATAGTCCAAATCGCCCTGTATTAGTTTTAGACGGTGCGATGGGAACAAACCTTCAAGTGCAAAACTTAACCGCCGAAGATTTTGGTGGCGAGGAATACGAGGGATGTAACGAATATTTAGTCCACACCAGACCCGAAGCAGTCGCCACAGTTCACCGTGGTTTTTTAGAAGCTGGGGCAGATATTATTGAAACTGATACTTTTGGTGGGACATCGATTGTTCTAGCAGAGTATGATTTGGCTGACCAAGCTTACTATCTTAATAAAGCTGCTGCCCAATTAGCCAAAAAGCTGACGGCAGAATATTCTACTCCTGAAAAACCTCGGTTCGTGGCGGGTTCGATGGGGCCGGGAACTAAATTACCTACCTTGGGGCATATTGATTACGATACGCTGCTGATTAACTACAAGGAACAGGCAGAAGGATTATACGACGGTGGTGTAGATTTATTCTTAGTTGAAACTTGCATGGATGTGTTGCAAATTAAAGCAGCACTCAACGGGATTGAAGCAGTATTTAAGGAAAAAGGCGATCGCCGTCCTCTAATGGTATCTGTTACCATGGAACAAATGGGGACAATGCTTTCTGGTTCAACTATGGAATCAGCCTTGGCGATTTTAGAACCTTTTGCGATCGATATTTTGGGTCTCAACTGCGCTACAGGGCCAGACCTAATGAAAGAGCATATTAAACATTTATCGGAACATTCTCCCTTTGTGGTGTCTTGTGTGCCGAATGCTGGGTTGCCTGAGAACATTGGCGGACAGGCTCACTATAAGTTAACTCCCCTAGAACTGCGCATGGCGTTGATGCACTTTGTCGAAGATTTGGGAGTACAAATCATCGGTGGCTGTTGCGGAACTCGCTACGACCATATTAAGTCTCTCGCCGAAATGTCAGGAGATTTAACCCCCAAAGAAAGACATCCTCATTACGAACCCTCCGCTGCTTCAATTTATAGCACGCAACCTTATATTCAAGATAATTCCTTCCTCATCGTGGGGGAAAGATTAAACGCCAGTGGTTCTAAAAAGTGTCGAGAATTACTTAACGAGGAAGACTGGGATAGTTTAGTCGCTTTAGCTAAATCTCAGGTTAAAGAAGGGGCGCACATTCTCGATGTCAACGTGGACTACGTGGGACGAGACGGCGAAAAAGATATGAAGGAATTAGCTTCCCGTTTAGTGAATAACGTTACTCTCCCGCTGATGCTGGACTCTACCGAGTGGACGAAAATGGAGGCGGGGTTAAAAGTGGCTGGAGGGAAATGTATCCTCAACTCCACTAATTACGAAGACGGAGAAGAAAGATTTTATCAGGTATTAGAACTAGCAAAAAGGTACGGTGCGGGGATTGTAATTGGTACCATCGATGAAGATGGCATGGGACGGACGGCGGATAAAAAGTTTGCGATCGCCAAACGTGCCTATGAAGCGGCCGTGGAATATGGTATCCGTCCCGAAGAAATATTTTTCGATCCTTTGGCTTTACCTGTGTCTACTGGGATTGAAGAAGACCGCGAAAACGGCAAAGCGACTGTGGAAGCTACAAAACGAATTAGAGCAGAATTACCAGGCTGTCACGTACTACTAGGAGTTTCTAATGTTTCTTTTGGTCTGAACCTAGCATCAAGACAGGTATTAAACTCTGTTTTCCTTCATGAATGTATGCAGGTGGGATTAGATTCAGCCATTGTTAATGCCAGTAAAATTCTTCCCCTATCCAAGATCGACCCTAAGCACCAGAAAATCTGTCAAGACTTGATCTATGACCGACGAGAGTTTGATGGTGATATTTGCACCTACGATCCCTTGGGCGAACTAACCACTCTATTTGCTGGAAAAAAAGTTAAAAAAGCTGAAGCAGTAGATAAAAATTTACCCATTGAAGAACGCCTCAAACAGCACATTATCGATGGAGAACGAATTGGTTTAGATGAAGCCTTGGAGGAAGCACGAGGACAGTATCCACCCTTAGAGATTATTAACACCTTCTTGTTAGACGGGATGAAAGTAGTAGGGGAACTGTTTGGTTCAGGACAAATGCAACTTCCTTTTGTACTGCAATCTGCTCAAACCATGAAGGCTGCTGTTGCTTCCCTAGAGCCTTACATGGATAAAGAAGAGACTGACGATACGGGGAAAGGTAAATTTATCATTGCCACCGTCAAGGGAGACGTTCACGATATTGGCAAAAACCTAGTAGATATAATCCTCTCCAACAATGGTTATAAAGTAATTAACCTGGGCATCAAACAACCCGTAGAAAGCATTATTCAAGCCTACGAAGAACACCAGCCAGATTGTATTGCCATGAGTGGTTTGCTGGTTAAATCTACTGCCTTTATGAAAGATAACTTAGAAACTTTCAATGAGAAAGGGATTACCATTCCCGTAATTCTCGGAGGCGCTGCTTTAACTCCTAAATTTGTTAATCAAGATTGCCAAAATACTTACAAAGGTAAAGTTATTTATGGTAAGGATGCTTTTGCCGACCTACATTTCATGGATAAGTTAATGCCCGCCAAGGCAGAGAACAATTGGGATGATCTCAAGGGATTTTTAAATGAAGCAGATGATACTACTTCAGATGATGCTTCGGAACAAATGCCGTTTGAGGGAGAAAATCAAGACAAAATCTTTGTGGATGAAGTCAGCAAAAAACAAGAACCAGCAGTAATTGACACCAGACGTTCCGAAGAAGTTAGCTTAGACATTGATCGCCCCACCCCGCCTTTCTGGGGCAGTAAAATCCTCGAACCCGCAGAGATTCCCCTAGAAGAAGTATTTCCTTATCTAGACTTACAAGCTTTATTTGTTGGACAGTGGCAATTCCGCAAACCCAAAGAGCAATCACGGGAAGAATATGATGAGTTTCTAGCGCGGAAAGTTCAGCCAATTTTAGAAGAATGGCAACAACGAATCATTGCTGATAAGC
>JBDKJC010000328.1:0-4993 GCA_039796815.1 Cyanobacteriota bacterium
CCTGGGCGAACGCGCAATACACCGACTTCTAAAGCGGTCAGCAAAGGAGCATGACCTGAAAGAATTCCTAATTGTCCTGTAGTACTAGGAAGAATCGCTTCTTCCACCCGATCGTCCCAGACCGTTTGGTCTGGAGTTATTACCTTTACACTTAACGCCATTTCTTTAACTATTATTTATTGATTAATTTCTCGCTACTCTTTAAATTAGCAAAACTCGACCGAACTAAAGAAACAGGCAACAGCAAGAGTGAACAAAATATTTGCTGTTCACTGCTCACTGCTAGACTGCTCACTGCTCACTGATTAAGCTGCTTTGAGTTTTTCAGCTTTTGCTTTTGCTTCTTCAATATCGCCGACTAAATAAAACGCCTGCTCGGGCAATTCATCTAATTCACCATTAAGGATTGCTTGGAAACCTTTGATTGTATTTTCTAGAGAAACATATTTTCCAGGAGAGCCTGTAAATACCTCTGCGACGAAGAAAGGCTGAGACAAGAAACGCTCGATTTTACGCGCGCGATCTACAATCAGACGATCGTCTTCCGAAAGTTCATCCAAACCAAGAATGGCAATAATATCTTGCAATTCTTTATAGCGCTGAAGAGTTGATTGCACAGCACGAGCAGTATTGTAGTGTTCTTCCCCAACAATACTAGGCTGAAGCATAGTACTAGTGGAATCGAGAGGATCTACCGCAGGATAAATTCCTTTGGAAGCCAAACCACGAGATAGTACTGTAGTTCCATCAAGGTGAGCAAAAGTAGTTGCTGGAGCAGGATCGGTTAAATCATCCGCAGGCACATATACTGCTTGAATTGAGGTAATTGAACCTTCTTTAGTCGAAGTAATTCGCTCTTGTAAATCTCCCACATCAGTACCTAGGGTAGGCTGATATCCTACCGCAGAAGGCATCCGACCGAGTAATGCTGATACTTCAGAACCAGCTTGTACAAAGCGGAAAATGTTATCAATAAATAGCAGTACGTCTTGCTTATTAACATCGCGGAAATATTCAGCCATAGTTAGAGCAGAAAGACCAACGCGCATTCTGGCTCCAGGTGGCTCGTTCATTTGACCGTATACCAGAGCGATTTTGGATTCTTCGGGGTTATCTGCGTTGATTACGTTGGATTCGATCATCTCGTTATAAAGGTCATTACCTTCACGAGTACGTTCACCCACGCCACCAAATACCGACACACCACCATGTTGAATGGCAATGTTATTGATCAATTCCATCATAATAACGGTCTTACCAACACCTGCACCGCCGAATAGACCAATTTTTCCACCCTGACGATAGGGAGTAAGTAAGTCTACAACTTTAATGCCAGTTTCAAATACTTTTGGTGCTGTTTCTAAATCAGTTAATTTAGGAGCAGGTCGATGAATAGGGAATGTCTCAGTAGTACTTACAGGACCTTTTTCGTCTACAGGTTCGCCCAGTACATTAAAAATTCTACCTAAAGTTCCCTTCCCTACAGGCACGTTAATGGGTGCGCCAGTATCGACAATATCCATGCCTCTGACTAGTCCATCGGTACCACTCATGGCAACAGCGCGAACCTGGTTATCACCAAGTAGTTGTTGCACTTCGCAGGTAACGGAAACATCCTGTCCCGCAGGATTTTTGCCCTCTACTTTCAAGGCATTATAAATACGAGGCATTTTTCCGCTAGGAAATTCGGCGTCTAGAACGGGGCCGATAATCTGTGTAATTTTACCAGTGGTCGTTTTGTCTGTGGTGGCTACCATTTTCTTATATCTACTTGGTGATTAGCTGTTTTATATGGCAGGTAAAATCTTAAAAATAATGTAAAATTTTGCCACCTTCAAGATTATCATTTAACGAATCATCTGGAAAATATAGTTTTGCTAGTTTTGTCGTCGTTGGGATCAAAACTCAGGCCAGACAATAATCAAATTTTAATTAAAAAATGTAGTTTTTTATTAAGAAAAACAATTAAGCAAAGTAAAATAATGTTGAGAAAAAAACTGAGCAACAATACGCTCTATTTAGGTTTTTTTGCCAGAGTCCTTGATAACCAAAGGCTAGAGAAAGCACTTTGTTCATACTCCAAAAAAACTTCAGAAATAAAAAAAGCAATATAACCGCTGGTGTCATAATTCATTCTTCTGTAGGATGACAAATAGCCAAGCAATGGCTATGCAAATATTAAGGACTTTAGATGTCTTACTAGTCTTGAGATCTCTAAAGTGTTTGCAATTTTGCTTTAAAGTTTGACAACAATAATTTTAAAGTATTATGTTGTCTACTTTTTGATGCTGAAGTTTTTGGTGTTGGGGTTTGGTATTCTGTAGTCGATAGTTGCTTGGCTTCAAATAATAGTAAATAATGTCTAGTCTTATGAATCGAAACACCTTATTGGTAGAGCCTAACGAGAGTTTGACTCAGGATAAACCGCTCAAGCAAAAAGATATTGCCACGGTTTGTATTTATGGGTTGAGTTTGATCTCCGCTGGATTGTTTCTCTTCCTACCCTTAGTAAATTTGCTCAGTCCGAGTCCTTGGCAGCGTTACATGGGTGCAATTCACGGCTGTGCGTCCCTATTTGCCGTAGTAGTCATTGCCTATGCAGGACATTTGGCTTTTCCTTTGCTTAGAGGTAATGCCTCAATTTTGCCTCAAATGCGCACTTTAACTTTCTGGGCAAGTTGCTTATCTTTTCTAGCGATTATCTCGGGAAATTGGGTTTATATGCGCTATCGCGCTCCTGTTAATGGTGCAAGGGCTTGGATAACTGAAAATACTCCTTTGGTTCATTACTTGTTTATGGAGTACCACGAATTTACTGTACTGTTTACCTTGCCTTTGGGTATTGCCTGTACCTGGAGCTTATGGAAGTATGGAGATTCAATTCTGGAAAAGCAAAATCGTTCTGTACTCACGGCTACTTGCTTTGCCTTGATGGCAATGATGTTTTTTGCGATTGGCGGCTTAGTTACGGGTTTAAATGTCGCCAGAATTCACTCTTTGTAAAGGGCTTCGCCCTAGCTATCAGCTATCAGCTATCAGCTTTTAAGACATTTAGCCTTCTTTATGTCTTTGATGTTAGCTTTGCGCTTTCTTGTCACCAATGGCTGATAGCTTTTTAAGGTAAATATCTCTCAGTAGAGATCTCTCGGTAAATAATAAATTGTTGTCTACTCAAAAATGTCGAGCTTATGACTAAATCAAAATCATCTTATTTCTCGCCGTCTCCCTGGTATATTCGGCTGGGTAATTATCTCAAAAGATTTCCTCAAGGGTTAGCTGTCGGGTCCAAAAAACCTCCTTCATCCTCTGGTGCTGCGGGTGCAGCCTTGATTAGCGCTGGTTTCGCTAGCTTTGTCATGATGGTTAATCAGCATTTTGCATCTGCCTTTAAAAGTTATGAAGACCTAATTTGGAATTTAGGTGCATGGATTCCTGGTAGTCGCAATGCCGATCCCCTGTACGGAGAAATTGGTAGTTATAGTGGCAAAGAAACTATCCTACTAATTACTTGGTTATTTAGTTGGTTATTCCTGACCCTACTGTGGCGTAATCGCGAAATCAAAGGAAATACTATCTTCTTTTGCCTGTTTTTTTTCTTGGTTGCCGCAACCGTAATGAATTGGCATCCTTTGTTTCCCTATTTACCTTTAATGCCTAAATAAGGCAACTTCAATCACATCACATCACATCACATCACTTTTGTTGGTAATAAAGATCATGAATACAGATAAATTTCAGCAGTCATCATCGAGGCAGCTCGATCATCTTTTAAATAGTGACCCAAAAGCAACATCTACCAATTTACATAAGTATGTTTGGGGGTTAGTAGGAGTTGTCGGTTTATTTTTTGCTAGTTTTCCGCTCGCTTATGCACGAGTGTCCCACAGTGAAAATTTTGACCAACAACCTGTCCACTCAATTGACTGGGATGAAACTCAAAAGGCTAACTTAGTCTATCCAGAACCAAAGCCAAAATAGTCTAAATTATCTAATTCAGCGAAATTAAACTAAACGCGATCGCCTTAACAAGCCTTAAATAGTAAACTACTAGTAAGATTATGTTAGGTGCGATCGCGTCAGCTATCTAAAGATTATTCCTTAACCGATTATTCAATCAATTGACAAGATGCCAAACTCTTGAAGTGCGGGAATAAAGTTTTTATTTTCGTGACTAGGACGACTCAACTTGATTAGAGCAAAGCGTTGAGTAGGATTTAAATTAGACCATTGATCCAAAGACAACGATACCTGATGCTCTTGTGCTTTAGTTTGAACGCTATCGGGAATATTTGTCTGATTTAACCAGGGTGGATTGGATTCTATAGCCAGTTCTTTAGCTGGTTGACCAGTTTTAGCAATAATTAAATTTTGTAGCCATTTACGGTACGTCTGGCATTGATTAGGGCTGGTACAGGGTAAATTTACTAAAGTCTCGCGTTCAGCTTGACTAAATTGATTCCAGTGGGCTAATTTGAGCTTGACACCACAGTTATCTAGCTTCATCCTGACTGACATTGGAATACATTGGAGAGTACCAACAAAATCCGCTTCAAACTGAAAATAATTTGCCGATTTTGGTTCTTGTGATTGAGGTTGAATATTTGCCATCAGTTTTTGCCTTGCCAAAATCAAAACTTCAGCATACTTAAATATTTATTTTAGAGTTATTCATTTCAATCATATTCAATTTTGCCAAGACAAAGTGCATAGTTAATTTGATTTAACTTGCCAAAATTCAAATACTCGATAGAATCGGCAGTATCTTCGATCGATGTTTGATCGACTATTATTTAGTAGTTGCGTACCTTGATTACGGTGAACCAGATCGACTATTAATGTTCACCTAATTTATCTAGTTATAAAGTGATTAAATCTCGTCTTCAACCCAGCAAATCAAATATTGTCAAGTCTAAATTTACATCCTTAAAACAACAGGGATGGTTTTTGCTCAGTTCTTGGCGATCGCTTGATTGGCTATTGCTGTTATCAATTA
>JBDKJC010000329.1:0-4985 GCA_039796815.1 Cyanobacteriota bacterium
AGGTGCTAGACCTTTTCAGATCGGCAAAAACATAGCTCCAGAAAAAGTGGCAGAAATAATGAAGGGTTTCAGTCCCAGAATTGCATCTCTAGAACAAAAAAAGCCAAACAAGCAGTCTCAGGCTGAAGCCTCCCCAGAAAAATTAGAATTGATTGGCTAGCACCCTTGGCACTTATCTAAAATTTGAACTATACTGGCGTGCTTTATATAGAGAAGTACATAGGTTTTATATGCTTGAGGTCATCCTCTTTATCAACATAACTACTAATAAGCCAGTCATAACAAATGGTTCGGGATAATATTTTTCAATTAATAGCCAGCTTAGATATCGAATCAATAGACCATTTATGGCTCTTACTGCGATACAACGAAAGTGATCAATTGCCCGTCGGCGAACATTTATCCCCTGGGATTAAAACCATAATTTATCAAACCAACAGATTCGATCAAGAGGAACTAGCTCAATTCAAGCTATTACTCTGTGGTGCTTGTATTGGTATACGGAAGCAGTCTAAAAATCGAGAACTATCCCCGACCGTATCAGTAATGCCAAATCAAAAAACTCATAGCATTCATGAAATTATTCAGTCGCCAAGTTACCTCTTAAATTTAGATACCGATTTTCTAGCGGAGGCAATTAAAGGAGGGCTAATGTCAAAGAAGCAGCTTGAAACGCTAATGAATGCTTTGGCAGATAGCATATCCTACAGCTAGACTTCCAGACCAAAAATTCATTATTTGCTGGGGAGGAAATTAACATGATTAATTTAAATATTCTTCTTCTTATAACAACAAAAGAAACTTATTCTTTAATAAGGAAAAAACAACAACAACCGTACTGAATGACATAGTATAGTGATTCTACTTTCAGTTACATGAAGTAGAAATGATTGTAATACAGAAGGCAATTGACCCCCAAACAGGGGAAAGATTTAGTTGTGTATTCGATTGCCGAACTTGCTTGCCAGTAGAACCTATTCAACGCTACATCAACTACTGTAGAAGACGACAGCTAGCAGCTAATACAGTTTCCACGTACACTCATCGGCTAGTAGATTTTTGGCACTGGCTAGAATACAAATCCCTTAACTGGCAGGATGTTGGCTTAAACGAGCTAGCTGATTTTGTTAACTGGTATCTCCTTGGTGGCGAAGTTGAAGTTATCTCTGAATCTGTAAGAGAAGTAGTATCTAAACGCAGTCCGCGCACGGTCAATCAATCAGTTACAGCCATTCAAGGACTGTACGAATTCCACACTGTAGAAGGAAGAATCGACGAAAAGAAATTCACGTCTCTAGCTCATGGCTGGGGAAAGCGAGGTGGTTTCTTAAGAGGTATTGTCAAAAGCAGTCCCGAAAGAATAAAACGAATTAAACTCAAAGAACCAAAAGTTTTTCCTGGTTGCTTAACAGACGAACAAGTAGCCCAGCTAGCTAACGCTTGTTATACCTATCGAGACAGATTGATAGTGATGCTGTTAAGAGAAACAGGAGTAAGACGAGGCGAACTTCTAGGACTTCATTTAGTTGACGTACAAGAACTTGATAGTAGAGGCAGAATCAGAATTATCAGAAGAAATGATAATCCCAATGGTGCTACTGCCAAAGGTAGAGAAAGAGAAATTCCGATTCTACATGACCGCCAAGAGGTACAATCCACTTTTGCCGCCTATTTGCTCGAAGAGTATCCCCCATTAGCAGAGAAACTCGCTCACGGAATGTTATTTGTCAATTTAGACAAAAAGTATGCTGGTAAACCCATGACCAGTGCCAGGTTAAACCAGCTATTTCATCAACTAAGTAAGAGAACGGGTATCGAAGCCCATCCTCACCTATTCCGTCACACATTTGCTACCCGAATGCTCCAAGCTGGCTATCTGGATGAGTACGTACAGCAGCTACTGGGTCACAAGTCTATCGCCACCACGAAGGATATCTATTCTCACGTACTGGATGAGATGAGTTTGGATACTTACTTACTCCAAGCAAGAAAGGAGGACGAGGAATAATCGATGTTACTGATTGAAGCTTTAGAGTCAAGAATTGCCAAGTCTGAGTTAGGTCAAGAATGGATTGACAACCCTTTGCTAGATAAAGATGTTTGGTCGCTTGAAGAATTAGGTTATAGCAAAGACGAATTAAATATGAGAGGGGCTAAAAATCTCCACTTTGAAGACTTTTCCTTATCTTGGCTTAAGTTACTAACCAAGCTAACAATTTTATCTACCATTAGAAAAAAACACAGCCTAACTACAGTTAAACTAAGAGTATGTTACTTAAAACAGTTTGATCGCTTTCTATTGAAAGAAGGCTACTCTCAGCCAGAACTAATAAACGGTTCGCTGAGCGAAAAATTTATTACTACTGGATGCAAAAAAAACAGACAATCAACCATTAGTTATGCCTCAAAGTTATGGGCAGAAGAAGGTTGGTTGAGACTACCTTACACCCATCGTAGATACCAAGAAGAAACACCATCAATTAAGGCAATTCCCGAAGAAGTATTGCATCAAATATACGAGAATTTTCACCTTTTCCCACCGCCGTTAGAACGGCTATTTAGACTACAACTAGCTCTAGGTTGTCGGATTGTAGAAATGCTGAGTCTGCCTCGTCAATGCCTCAAAAAAGAAGGCTCACAATGGTTTTTAAAAAGATGGGTACAAAAGCGCCAACATTGGCGATTTTATCGAGTTCATCGCAGCATAGCTGAATTAGTGATTGAACAGCAAAAGTTTTTGGATAAACAACTTGGCGAACTCTCTGAATTCAACAAATTGTTTTGTAAACTTTCCGTTTCTCCTTCAGATGGTGTTAAGGCAATTCTAAGAACAGGAGCTAACAGATTTGATGTAGAGCCAGTCTACTTTTCAACTGTCCTTACTTATGATTCAATCTGGCGTTGGCTGGAAAAATTTAGCCAAAAAGCAAATTTAACAGATAAACAAGGGCGAAGATTTAAACTAACGAGTCATAAATTTCGCCATACCAAAGCTAGTATTATGGCAAACTCAGAAGCTGAAGATGAATATATTGCTGCGGTATTGGGTCATGGCTCGTTGGATATGCTGCCTCACTATCGTAAGCGTTCAATTGAAAGGTTAGAAAAAGAAGCCAACGCTAAAGGCTATGTTGACAAGTACGGTCGCGTGACTAGCTTTAAACCAAGAAAGCGCAGATACGAGAGACTAGCAGAATTACTCAAAGTAACCACACCATTAGGCCAATGTCATCGCCCAACGATGTTAGGAGATTGCCAGTATCGCTATGCCTGTCTGAGTTGCGACCATCATCGAGTCACTCTAGAAGATAAGCCAAAACTAGAAGCTGATATTGAATGTTTACAAAAAGACTTAACACAAGCGCAAACCGCAGGACAAGAGCAAAGAGTCACAGAAATTAATCGCTTACTAAAGTTATTGCAAGACAGACAATTCGGCTTAGAACAGCTAGAACAATTACAACCAGAAAATCATGTCTAACCGCAAACATTAGCCCTGTCAAGGTGACTTATTTACCTGAGATAAAAGTTTGGCAGTTGAGACATGGGGATGGCGAGGATCGTACCTTGGAGGGTCTTTCTTCTTTTTAGGAGCGCGAGGCTGTTTAAGAAGAGAACTTAAACGAACTTGTCCTGCCAGATGTTGAAGCACTAATGCCAATTCGTCGAGGGAGTATTCAGAAAAGATACGCCAATGTTCTGAGGGAATAGCAATCATCATGCCTCGGTAAGTACCCTGAATTTCGTCAACCATGTAATAATCTGAAAGCCCTGCCTCAATTTTGCCAATACCATGAACGCTACCAAGGACAGCGCGGACGGTTGCCAAAATATTGTAAGCGACCATTGCTAGACAAAAAGAAAATAATGCGGCTTTGGGATAGCCCAGAGTTTGAATCTCGCACTCATAATTTTCCGTAACTGTCTGAAATAGGTTCTCGACACTGCGTCGTCCTCGATATAGTTCAGCGATCGTCGCAGGTGTTGCTAGATTGGGTGGAAGAGGAGTAAAAATCGCAATTTCTTTCTCTCCATTACGAGTTGGTTTTTTAAGTTTCAAAACCACTCGCCTCATCACCAGCGATTCTTTTGCTTGAGTTATTTGAACTGTTTGCTCAAATAACTCTCCTGTTTCGACACTACCATTTGCCTGCAAAGTAGTCAGGGAAGTCCACGGCATCGATTTATGTTCACGAATGACAAAGCTGGCACCTTTTCGATGCAACCCCAATAAAAATCCCACAGTACACATATTGCGATCGCCAATCCACAGTTCACCCTTCGATACTGTTGCTAAAACTTGGTTGAACAATGAGCGTTCTTGTGCGTGACCGTCTTGGGTCGTAAATATATTAATGGCTAATCTTAATTGTGGATCTAAAACTACAATAGACTTGCCTGGTAACGCTCCTGCACCAATTGTTCGCAGCACTTCAAGACGATGATCTGTTGTTGCCAAACAATTTCCGTCGAGAATTCTTATTTGATATCCCTTTAATAATTGTGGTGAAGTACCTTCTACAAACTTGATTAACCTTGCCAAAGGTATAGCTGTTTCTCGCACCATTGCCTCGCTCACCTGTTGTTCGATGCCGTTTAATTTGTCGTAAATAGCAGTCCGACTCACATTTAATTCTTGTGCTTTGGCACGATATGCCGCATTTACTGATGGATAAATTCCACATACGACTAAACTCATCAATTCAACGACGCTGGAAAACAGTAGTTCTCTTGTGTACTGTACTTTGGCGTTCTCGGCAAAAATTCTCTCCATTGCTTCAGTTGCCAATACCCGTTCCATTAATCCTCTTACCATTACACTCAGAGGACTCGCTTCGATGAATCTGTCAAATATTGCGCTCAACATTCTTTTTTTCTCCAATCAAGCAGCGATCTTCCTGATACAATTATCTTTTCTTAAAAGCCACCTTGACAGGGCTAGTTAGAAGATCTAGATACTCTTATCGGAGGATTAATCAAACAGG
>JBDKJC010000330.1:0-4966 GCA_039796815.1 Cyanobacteriota bacterium
AACGTCGGGGTTGGGAATCTGGTAGCGAAATAGAATCTATTTTAATTATCTGGGGGCTATTTGCTGGTTCGTCGTCGCCAAATAAAACATTGAGATTAGCTTTGGCATTATAAGGGCGATCGCTTTTTCGAGTATTTTTAGTAGGAGGCATATCAGTAAACAGTAATTAGTTTTGCCTTGGACGATACCAAGTTGTTGGTAACACTTTGTATTTTCAGGGTTTCACTGTTACCAATAACGTTATTGGTAACATCATTTTGGTAACATTATTTTTATTAACTGTTAAAAACTGTCATAGTTTTTCAATTTGAGTAGCTAATCGGTCTAAAATCTCCAAGGCTGAATGTTTTGGGTCGTAAAGAGCTAATGGTAACTGTTGTTCTGAGGCATCAGCAAAAGCTGTAGAACGGGGAATCGGTTCGTAAACAGGGGCGACTGTGCCAAACTGTTCCTGAATTGCTTTGAGGGTTCGTTTGTCTTGGGAGTTACTAGCAGCATAACGGGAAGGAACAAACCCTGCTAGTTGTAACTGGCGGTTGCCTCGCTTTCTGACATTGGCAATGGTTTGTAGCAATAAATTAGTTCCCTGGAAGGCTTTGAAATGAGTTTCGATGGGGACAAGGACTTGGGTAGCAGCTACTAAGCTGGTGTAGCTGAGTAACCCCAAACTGGGTGGGCAGTCGATGAGAATAAAATCATAGTTATCTCGGATTGGGTCGAGGGATTCTTTGAGGCGAACTTCACGAAAATCGAGATTAACCAGTTGAATCTCTGCCACGCTGAGGGTGATATTTGTGGGAGCAAGATCTATTCCCTGAATGTCTTTGAGGATAAATAAAGGTTCTTCGTTAATTAGGGCATCAAAAGGGGTTTGTTCTAAACTTTCGGTGTCAACTCCCATAAAGGTAGTCAGAGAAGCCTGGGGGTCGAGGTCAACTAGCAACACGGAATGAGAGCGTCTGGCTAAATGGTAGCCAAGATTGTGGGTAAGAGTCGTTTTGCCAACTCCTCCAGCTTGATTGAAAATGGCGATCGCTTTGCTCATTTCTTGGTTTTTCTATCTTAAGCTTGCACGGGTACAGCAGTATTTCCAACCGTAATAATAACTGTTGACTGCCAGGGTAACATCTGTTTTAAAAAGTTGAGGATACGGGAAACGATTTCATTCGGTAGTCTTAGATTTCACGAATGACCTTGCTGTGTGGAAAATTCGCCTGTTCATAACTTGGTCATCATGTGTATCCTATTTCTCTAGTGTAAATCGTTTACTGTAAACAGTACAATTGAACTAATGAATAAAAGTCTTAGCTCAAATAAATGATGCTAAAAGATTTAACCTCCTTCCTTGATCGATTCATTTAAATGTTGAAGCAGTTGTTAAAGCAATTGTTGAAGCTGTAGTGCTTACTTAATCAAATGTTGAAGCAATTGAAGCAATTTTGCCAACTTCAGCCAGGAAAAAAGTTGTTTTAATTTTTCAATTTTAGTTTTTAGGTTTCACTGTCTGCCAAATCCTCTAAAAGCCTTTGTTTGATTAGGTTTTTATCTTGTGAGGATAATAAATCAATAATTTCTAAAACATCCTTTGCTTCAACTCCAGAAGAAAAAGTAGCTATATTTGACTCCACTGCTTCAACATTTGCTTCAACATCAAAATCAACTGCTTCAACATGGTTATTTAACTTGATATCTGACAGGTAAAATTTGCCAGTGCGATCGCCTCGTGAAGTGTCTCGTTGTTTTTTAATTTTGGGAAATAGTTCGGCAAACCGTTGATATATCTGATTGGGGGCTTTGATGTTGCGATCGTCCCGTCTTGGCTGATCGTGCCAAATCTTCTTCTCTTTACCCTTATCAGTATTAATTATTTCTAACGTGCCATTGTTGATATACCATTCGCTGAGTAATTCCCAGAGGTCATTAATATAAACCTTGCTACCAGTTTGATATTCCAAACCTATATCTTGTGCGAATGCCCAAAGATGGTTGGTTTCTTTTTGAATGTCTTGTAATGCCTGTTCGGTGCAGCTATAGTTAAGTCCGTTTACTGCTAGCTTTTCTAATGCCTTCAACATTTTGTTGAGTAGGGCTGGGCAAACTTGCTCTTTAATAAAGTAGGGGTCATAACGAAAACGGCTGTCGGCTTCTAATTCCCCTTTGGATGGATTGGCATTAATTTTGTAGGTTTTGTTAAAGTTGAGTACCGCCCAACGAGATTGAATTGCCTCTAGTCCAGCTTTAAGATTGGGGGCTTCGTTAACGTTGAACAAAAATACCGTAGATAGATTCATAGTATGGGAATCTATCCCTTTGCGTTCCATGTCTAAAGATTCACCAGTAATCGCTTTTTTGAGGGATTCAATGCGGTCTAGTTCGTCAAAACTACTATTTTCACTACTCCAATTAATTCTCGTTCCTTCTAACTTAGCAACATCGAATTTTCTACCATTGTCGTAAGCTTTAAAGTCACCGATGGTAGCGTCGCTCATGCCAATTTCCCCAAACAGCAATCTAACTGCTTCTCTGAGAGAGTCTTTGCCGTTGTTACCTTCTCCCTTGCAGAGTAAAGCCTTAACTGTCCGTCCTCGGTATTTGCGAATGGTGGCTAAATCTAAGGAAGCTGCCATTGTCTGAATGAATAGCTGCTGCTGTTCGGGTTCGAGACAGCTTAACATCCTGTCGCATTGGGTTGAGTCAGCATCGGGGTCAAAATCAAATTCGCTGACGTAGGTATAGATTACTTCGGGGTCGTGGGGTACTAATTCCCAGGAAGCAACTCCATTGTTCCAGTTAATTTTGACGACTCCGTTGAGACAGTTAATACCTGGAGGATTGATTTGTTTGGGAGCAACTTCAAAGTATTCCAGCACCCATTTCCAAATATTTTCGACATGGGTAGCATCAGCGTAGGCGTATTTCCAGCCCGATTTGGTTTCTACTGGAGTAGTATCGCACCAATTAACGATCCGTTTTCTAGCTTCAACTCGACAAGCCTTTTGATAATGAGTGCCAACCCACTGATAAAGCTTGCCGTTTAAAGAGATCCAGTGAGTGTCGGAAAAAATAGCTTCTATACACATTTGGGGATACTTCTTTGTGGATGGGGGTGGTGTTGTGGGAACTTCTGGGTTAGGAAGTTCTTCTCGGTACGGTTCGATGGCTTCCCAAACTTGGGCTTTAGTTAAATTGTAGTCTTCGATCCAGTCAGCTACATCGATTCCTCCAGATTGAGGTAAATTATGCCAGAAAGGAGAATTGGGGAAAGCATATAGCCATTGAGCGGCTTGAAAGTCTGACTCTATGGTTTTCATGTGCTTTACTCCTGGTTTATCCCTGTCGGGACAAAGGACAATCTTTACTGCACCAGCTAAATCTGCTGTATCAGATGGTTGCCACTTGCCAGAACCACCAATATTAGTAGTAGCGGGTAAGTCTAAATTCCAAAGTGCATCAGCACAAGTTTCGCCTTCTACTATAAAGATAGTCTTTCCTTGAGCGATCGCTTCTCGTATTTCCCAATAACGATAAATAGGAATATCTGCTCGTTTGATTCCTTTTAGTCCTTTTACCCATTTTTGACCATTCCAATGTTCTTGCCAACGCTTGGGCTTGCTACCTGTGCCGTCATCGATGCGAACTACACGGACTAAAGGTTTGCCATTTCGATTGGGATACTCCCAAGTTCTAGTCTGGGCTGGTCTGATGGCTTTTTGAGATTTATCTTCGGGGGCATAATAATAATTTCCCTCAGAATCTTGTTTGCTGGTCATTTTCCAACTGGGAGCGGGTTCTGCATCGCGTTTACAAACTGAGAGATTGCCTAGAAAATAGCACCAATCAGGTTTTTCGCAGTGAGGACAAGGATTATGTGGAGTTACTTGCTGAAGATTTTCTGTTATCATGGGTGTATGTATTTTAAATACGATAGCTCTGCCATCTCTATTTACAGAGAAAGCGGAATTTGCATTTTGAGAGCAGTTGTTAACTTTGGTAGGTGAGCAACTGCTTTCTAAGTTTTTGGCTTAGATAAGAGAATTGTAAACTGGAATCTGTTGCTGGTTTGTATTTTTATCAGTGGTTTTCATATTCTGTTAATGGGCGGATTGTCTAAAAAATCTCGAATTTCTGAATATTTATGATTTATTTTGACTGAAACAGAGAAATTAGGTCAAAGACATTGGCTAATCTGTTCTTAATTACTGCTTAACTAATATAACTTTGCTTTTTGATGAATCACAGTTACTCGTTGGAGACTATAAAAGCGACAAGCTCGATCGCGTTGAAGCAGTTGATTTTGATGTTGAAGCAAATGTTGAAGCAAAAAACCTTGCCAATAAAGGTGTTGAAGCTGTTGAACCAATTTTGACTACATTGGCTGGAGAAAAAAGTAAAAAGTATTGAAGCAAATTAGTTTTCGGGCGATCGCAAATATTTTTCAAGAATCAAGTTGATATTTTGGGCAATCTAATAATGAGTTGTTCTATTGTTTTTTGAAACTATGAGTACAGAAACAAAAAAATATGAGGGTTACTGGTGGCTACCTGAAAATCCTGACAAGAAAGTGACAGGCAGCTTATCTATAAATCGACGAGAATGCATCGAACTAAGAATAATTAGCTCTTTACAGTCACTACATTCTTTTTTTAGTGATCAAGCTTCTCCAGAAATCATTTTGGGTCAATCAATAGATGAAAATTTGATTACACTTATAAACCCAATTTGTACAAACTCATAATCTAATTCAAGCAATTTCTCTGTTGATTTATCAGCTTGTACTTATAGATCGCAAGTAGCAATCGTCGGAACAAGACACTTTAATACAAAAGAAGATGTTGTTTTTACATCAGCAGATGTTAGGTCTAGTTTATTAGATGAATGGCTTTGTAAGTCAGGATTTAGTGATAATAAAGAAATTAATGATCAAGGTCATGTCACACAGTACAATCTAAAATATGAATATCCAGAA
>JBDKJC010000331.1:0-4950 GCA_039796815.1 Cyanobacteriota bacterium
AGAAGAGACTTACACCGTAAAGCTTATTTTCTTGCCGCTATGTATCCATTCAAAAGCGCCAAAGAATTAAATTTATTGAGTAAGTTACCAGGTTTGGACATTCCTGACTGGTTATTTACTAAAGTCAGTCAGCATAAATCTGCAAGTTTTCAATTCAATTTACAGCTAATGGCAGAAATTCAAGCTATTGAAGGAATTAAGGGCGTACATTTTCGCTCAGTTCATGGGCGCAATTGCATTGTACAACTTGCCAAATCAGCCAGGTTACGAGACTCAATCGCTGCTTGATCTCAAACTTCAATCTAATTATCTTTCATCTTAAAACAACCATGAAACGAGTAGTAATTACGGGTATTGGAGTGATTGCTCCTTTGGGTATAGGTAAAGAACAGTTTTGGAAAAATGCTATTCAAGGAGAGTCATTTTTAACCGCCGATCCTGAAATGACAGCAATGGGCATTAATAGTAATGTCTTATGTCGAGTTTTGGATTTCGATCTATCTCAACATACTTCGGGAGCAGAATTTGAACATCTATTAGAACAAGACCGAGTAGTTCAGTTTGGAGTGTGTGCGGGAGCGATCGCCTGGCAAGATTCGGGAATTAATCTAGAACAAGAAGATCCTGAATCTTTGGGGACAATTTTTTCTTCGGCAATTGGCGGTACGCCCTATATCCAAAAGATTTACGAGCAGTGTACTAATAGGGGTACAGAAGAAATTAGCTACGTGCAGACAGGAGAGAACTTCTATAACGCAGGTATGTTTAATTATTCGGCGGCGTTGTTGGCACGCAAGTATGGTTTTCAAGGTCACTGTACCTCTCTTTCTACTGGCTGCACCGCAGGACTAGATGCTCTGGGATTGAGCTTTGAACTAATTCAGTCTGGGGAAATGTCAGTGATGATGGCAGGAGCAACCGAAGCCCCTTTAACTAGCCTAACCTACGCTACTTTGGATGTAATTGGTTCTTTGTCCGTTGCCGATTGCGAACCAGAAAAAGCCTCTCGTCCTTTTGATGCTAAACGAGCGGGATTTGTCATTGGTGAAGCTGCTGCGGTTCTGGTCTTAGAAGAATTAGAACATGCCCAAGCACGCGGAGCGCATATTTACGCCGAGGTAGTTAGTTACTCAAGCGTCAGCAATGCTTTCCATATGACGGACTTACCCGACCACGGTATACCGATGGCAGCAGTTGTTCGGAGAGTTTTAGAGTCAGGCAATGTTGCTCCTGAAGAATTAGATTACATCAACGCTCATGGTAGTTCGACACCGCAGAATGATGTTTTTGAGACTAATGCCTATAAAACCGTATTAGGAGACAAGGCGTACCGAGTGCCGATTAGTTCTACCAAATCCATGATCGGGCATTCCCTTTCTTCAGCTAGCTTAGTCGGTGTGGTTGCCACCTTGGGGGCGATCGAACTTTCGACGATCCATCCTACTGCTAATTACGAAGTTGCCGATCCCACTTGCGACCTCGACTATGTTCCTAATGTTGCCAGAGAACAAGAAGTCAATACTGCCATGTTAACTGCTTCGGGTTTTGGTGGCATTCACTCAGCGGCAATCCTACGGAAGGTTAAATCAGCTGTTAGCTTTTAGATTTTCCTATATCAAGTTGCAATTTAGCCTTAAATCCTTTGCGTCTTTGCGTCTTTGCGCGAAATAAAGTTGATGACAGATAAAAAACGAGTAGTAGTTACAGGAATCGGTATTGTTAATCCATCGGGGATTGGGAAAGATCAATTTTGGCAAAACATGACCGAGGGAAGATCGGCAATTAAGGCGATCGATCGCTTTGATACAACTGAATTTCCCACTAAAGTGGCAGGAGCAATTTCTGACTTTCAGCCAGGGGATTTTATTCCTCGTCGTTTGATCGTTAAAACCGATCGCTTTACCCACTATGCCCTAGCAGCTAGCGATTTAGCTTTAGCAGATGCCAATCTCGATCTAGAAGCAGAAGATTCTTATCGCGTCGGGGTTTGGTTTGGCAATAATGCTGGCGGTTGGGATATCTGCGAACGGGGTTTTCATGAACTGTATAATGACGGTGCAACTCTGGTGAATCCGTGGCAGGCTACAGCCTGGTTTCCCACTGCTGCTCAGGGTTACGTGACAATTCGCTATGGTATTCGTGGCTATAGTAAAAGCTTCGTTTGCGATCGCGCTAGTGGTGCTAGCGGTCTGTATTTTGGGGTCAAGTCAATTCAGCAGGGACACAATGATGTCGTGCTTACAGGGGGTTCAGAAGCACCGATTACTCGCTTTGGCATGGTTTGCTACTACGAAACTGGCGAAATTAGTGCAGCTAGCGATCCCGATAAGGCTTATCAGCCATTCGATCGAGAGCGATCGGGTATTGTCTTGGGTGAAGGCAGTACCGTCTTAGTTCTAGAGTCCGAAGAACACGCTTTAGCTCGTGGGGCAAAGATTTATGGCGAAATTACTTCTGGCAGCATGACCACTGATATCAGTCCCAATGAAGGAATTCAGCTCAAAAGAGCGATGAACATAGCCTTAAAGGGTGCCAACTTATCTCCTTCAGATATAGATGTAGTCTTTGCTGAAGGCTGCGGGACGCAAACAGGCGATCGCCTGGAGTCAGAAGCAATTAGTTCCGTCTTTGGCGAAACCGCCACTAATGTACCTGTAACTGTACCCAAATCTTTGTTTGGTCATCTTTACGGGGCTAGCTGCACTACCGAAGTCGCCTGTAGTCTGATGGCAATGGAAACAGGCACATTGCCAGTCATGCAGTCAGTCAATCCCGACCAAAATTGCCAACTAAATTTTGTGACCCAAGCTCAATCTGCCTCCGTTTCTCGGACGTTAGTTAATTCCCGCGCCCGCGAAGGAGTAAATGCTTCCTTTGTCATTAGTAAATAAAGGGCTTCGCCCTAGCTCTAAGCCATAAGCTCTAAGCTGTAAGCTTTTGGGGATACCACAAGGTTAGAACGTGAATCTTCACACCCATTTGCCCTAAAGGATTTACTAAAGTACTAGCTGCGCGTCGCCCTTCGGTCACGAAGCTTTTCCTTTAGGACAAGCTGCCGTCCCAAGACCGTGCTTGTCTACTACGAATGAAGTTAGTTAAAAGGCTTAGAGCTTAAAGCTTAAAGCTTTGAAAAGTATCAAATTAGTTTTTATTTAACTTGTGAGGTTAATAAATGATCGATCCCGCACTCCAAGCCGTTCTCATAGATTTAGGCTTTTCGGCAGAAGAACTTACCCCAACAGCTTCAATTCGCCAAGATTTGCAGCTAGATTCTACCGAGACCGTCGATATTTCCCTAGGGCTTAAACGGCGCTTAGGTATCAATATCAAGCTGGAATCTCGCCAAGACATGACCTTAGCTGAGGTCAGTGAACAAATCGCTCAAGCTGTTTCCCAGTCAAGTTCCCATCCAAATAATTATGCTGAAACTCCAATCTCAACAATCCCTCAAAGCGCGAAGCCTGTTTCACAGAAATAAAAATAGCTACTTAAAAGTCAATCGCAATCGAATAGTAAAGCTTTCCACTTGTTCCTCTAAAACTTCCGCTGAGAACATGGAAATGGGAATTGGAATTGACATTGCCTCTGTTGAGCGAATTACCCAGTTAATCAATCGATATGACCGAGAAACCTTAAATTTGTTATTTACCCTAGACGAGATCGATCGCTCTCAAGCAGCAAAAAATCCCTATCAACGGTTTGCTGTTTGTTTTGCCACCAAAGAAGCGGTAGGAAAAGCTCTCGGAACTGGACTAGCCGGCATCGACTGGCTCGAAATAGAAGCGATCGTTGCCGATTTTCAGTTGAGCATCAAGCTTTACGGTAAGGCTATGTCTCAAGCGACTCAATTAGGCTACACCAAGTGGAATGCTAGCTGGTCGAGTTGTAATGACTATGTGTTGGTTCAAGTAATTGCTTGCTGAATATTTTTGGAAAAAAGAGCCATGAATTTATCGTATAAACAACTACCCGATATTTTTAATATTGCGGCTTACTTTCTCAAAACCAATCTTGAGCGAGAAGATGGCGAACGAATTGCCTTTTATTATCAAGATGAAGTTTACAGTTATCGTAAGGTCAACGAGGAAGTCGGTCATGCAGCAGGATTACTATCCAAACTGGGTTTGGAACGGGAAAATCGCATTGCTATTTTGCTACCCGATAGTCCTGAGTTTGTCTTTGCTTTCTGGGGGGCAATTTGGATGGGTGCAATTCCCGTGCCGATCAATACCGCCTGTAGTCTGGAAGACATTCAATATATTTTGCAAGATTGTCGGGCGAAGATTCTCATCACTAACCAAGAATGGCAAGCTCAACTGTCTCTTAATAATTCCGAGTTCTTGCGTCAGGTCATTCTCGTAGATGGAGAAAACCCATTCAAGCAACAATTAGGGCTAATTGAGAGTGTACCTACTCCAGCCTGTACCTCTCCCGACGAACCCGCATTCTGGCTCTATACTTCTGGCAGTACGGGCAAACCCAAAGGTGTAGTTCATCTTCATCGCAGTATGGCAGTCTGCGCTCAAGAATATGCTCAGTCAACTATGGGACTGCATCAAGACGACATTATTTATTCAGTTGCCAAGATGCCCTTTGCCTATGGTTTGGGAAATACCCTTTATCTGCCCATGGCGGTTGGTGCAGCTTCGGTATTAACAGATGCCAATAACGTTTTTGAGATTATTGCCGATCTTAATCGCTATCAGCCCACGGTTTTATTCGCTATTCCCGCAATTTATGCAGGGATTTGGTCGGTTCAAGAAATCGCTCCTTTAAAGACCAGTTCCTTAAGACTGTGTATCTCAGCAGCGGAACAACTACCAAAAAGCATCTGGCGCAAGTGGCAAACTAGCTTCAATCTAGAAATTTGTGAAGGGATTGGCACTAGCGAATTTTTGTACATCTTCTTGTCTAATCGTGCGGGAGAATGCCGTCCTGGAAGCTGCGGTA
>JBDKJC010000332.1:0-4939 GCA_039796815.1 Cyanobacteriota bacterium
CCTGTCGGATTTTTGATCGGCATGTCAAAACCAGCAATGTTAGCGATTAATCCCATCGTTCAAGTTCTTAAACCCGTTTCTCCTTTAGCTTGGTTACCCATTGCCTTAGCCATCTTTAATGTTGCCGACCCCTCAGCTATTTTCGTGATTTTTATCACATCCCTGTGGTCAACGATTATCAACACAGCCTTGGGTGTATCTAGCGTCCCTAAAGACTATCTAGATGTGTCGCAAATGCTGGAAATGCCAGCCTGGAAAAAAATTGTCAAGATTATTTTACCTGCCAGTCTGCCTTATATTTTTACTGGGTTGCGGATTAGCCTAGGAGTTGCGTGGTTGGTAATTGTGGCAGTAGAAATGTTAACAGGTGGAATTGGAATTGGCTTTTTTGTCTGGGATGAATGGAGTCGCCTCAACCTTAGTTCCGTATTTTTGGCGGTTTTTGTCATCGGGGTCACTGGTTTAATTCTTGACTATATTTTGGGCTTAATAGAAAGCTGGGTAACTCATCGTCCCGCTCGTTCCTAATTACCAAATTAGTTAAGAAACTTGGAGTATGGAAATGAATAAAAAAATAAAACGTAGGGCCTTCTTGCAAGGCTTAGGAACGAGTGCCTCGGCGATCGCTTTATCAAGTTGTGCGATTAGTGGTAGTAAAGCACCCAAAATTTTAACTGAGGAAGCTTTAGCAGTAGAACCAATTATCAAACCTGAGAGCCTAGAGAAACCCAATCTAACTATTGGTTACGTTCCTGTTAATGATTGTGCGCCCTTTGCGATCGCCTGGCAAAAAGGTTTTTTTCGCAAGTATGGCTTGAATGTCACTTTGAGTCGTGAAGCTAGTTGGGCGAACTCTCGCGATGGGGTGATATTTGGTCGCCTCGATGCTTCTCCCGTAGTTTCTGGAGCAGTAATGAACGCTAGAGCAGGTGCAGAAGGTGCGCGTCATGCTCCTTTATGTGCTGCCATGACTATTCACCGTCACGGTAATGCGATGACTATGAGTCAAGAACTGTGGGATGCTGGTATTCGTCCTTGGCAAGAATATCAAGGCAATTTAGAGCAGTTTGGCAAAGATTTTGATGGTTATTTTCGTAATGCTCCACCAGAAAAGCGTTCTTTAGCAGTAGTTTTGAGTTCGGCAATTTATGAATATTTCGTTCGTTATTTAATTGCAGCTACGGGCTTAAATCCAGATGAAGAATTCCGCATCATAATTACTCCGCCACCGCAGATGGTCACTAATATGCGAATTGGGGCGATGCAGGCTTATATGGTAGCAGAACCTTGGAATACTAGAGCAATTTCAGGAAATGAGGGGATTGGCTTTACTTTTGCTCAAGGCAGAGAAATTTGGCGCGGACATCCCGATCGCGTCTTGGCAATCATGGAATCTTTTATTAATGAGAATCCTAAAACTTACCGCTCTTTGGTTAAAGCAATGATCGAAGCTTGTCAGTATTGCAGCAAACCAGAAAATCGTGCCGAAGTAGCCCAAATTATCTCCGAGAAGTCTTTTACTGGAGCGAAGCCCAATATAACCAGTGCGGGAATTGTGGGCAATTATAACTATGGTGGTTTTGACAACCAAAAACGAATTATTGACAGTATCGCTACTACTATATTTTACGATCTACCGCCTGAAGTTTCCGATGTTCCTAACGATCATTCCACTTTTTTGTGGCAGTCACAAAACCTGTGGTTAATGACTCAATCAACACGTTGGCAGCAAATAGCCAAGTTTCCCAAAAATGCCGACGAAATTGCACGAACAGCCTGGCGTACTGACTTATATCGTGAAATTGCTAATGAAATGGGAATCCAGTGTCCTAGCGAAGATTACAAAGTTGAGTCGGCAGAGGCATTTATTGACAACAAAGCTTTCGATCCCAGCGATCCAGTTAGTTATCTCGACAGTTTTAAAATTCGGGCTAATGCACCTCGTTCAATTTTTATGTCTTAAATTTTTTACTGAACAAATACTTTAGTTTTTACAGGAGTTATCAATGTTTAACCTTACTACCACCGATCGAAGCAACACTACTATGGCCGATTATAACCAAGATGAATTTTTAGTCATCGAAAATTTGATTAAAGCTTTTCCCAAACCTGATGGTGGTCGAACGGTAGTTCTAGACGGCATCAATTTAACTATTGGAGCAGAAGAATATATTTCAGTAATTGGTCACTCTGGTTGTGGTAAGTCAACCATGCTCAGAATAATTGCTGGTTTGGATAAAGCAACTTCAGGAATGATTACTTTAGAAGGTAAGGAAATTCGTAAAGCAGGTGCAGAGAGAATGATGGTTTTTCAGAATTATGCTCTTCTGCCTTGGCTAACCGTCAAAGAAAATATTCGTTTAGCAGTAGATGAAGTTTACAAAAAAGCTACTAATGCTGAAAAAATAGATTCAATTAACGAGCATCTAGTTATGGTCAATTTAACTGAAGCTGCTGATAAATATCCTGATGAACTTTCTGGGGGTATGAAACAACGGGTAGGAATTGCCCGCGCTTTGATTACTCGCCCAAAAATGTTATTGATGGACGAACCGTTTGGAGCTTTGGATGCTTTAACTAAAAGAAAGTTACAAGCGCAGGTATTAGAAATCTGGGAAAATCATCGCCAAGCGGTAATGATGATTACCCATGATGTAGACGAGGCAATTTATATGTCCGATCGCATTATCTTAATGACGAATGGCCCTGAAGCTAATATTGGCGAAATTTTGGAAGTACCTTTTCCTCACCCACGCGATCGCAAGCAAATTCTTAAGTCACAAGAGTATTATGATTTACGTAATAAGGCTCTAAATTTCCTGGAACAATATCAATAGAGCCATGTTTTATTTTTGTCGGGGGTGAACAGTATAGTCATTTCAAATAACAACCAGACGATTTCTGAGAAAAGTAGCAAGTAGCAAGTAATGTTTGACCTGATTATCAATACAAAACTACCATAAGGAAATTAATTGGAATGACTATAGTTCTCCTTAAAAGCGTTAAGCATCTACTACGATTGAGCTAACGGGTTTAGCGCAACAGGTTAAGATTTCTCCTGGTTCTAAACCATTTAAGGCATCGTAATCTGCATCATAGGTTACTTCCCCCTTCAATACTTTGGCAGTACAAGTGCCACAAGTACCAGCGCGACAGCTACTCTCAATTTCAATTCCTGCTTTTTCTGCTGCATCGAGAACGTATTCACTTTCAATACAGCTAGATTCTTTCCAAGAATTAGCAAAAAATACTTTGGTGCCAATGGAGCTTGTTGGTTCTAAAGCGATCTTTTGCGGAACTTCGACCACAGCTTGAGGCTCTTCAATTACGACACCATCTTTGAGCTTGGCATCAAACTTTTCGATCAACAAAGTTCTTAAGGTAGCTTTGAGATCATCTACCGCCACACCTTGATTAACGACAGTTCCTAATTCAGCTCCTCGACCAACTTTTCCTCCAGCATAGATCTTCGCTCCTTCTATTGCTTTGCCATCTTGACGCACTTTTGTTCCCATTAAACCAATATCACCAGCTTGGGGTTGTCCACAAGAATTAGGGCATCCTGTCCAATGCAAACGAACACGCTGGGGAATATCTAATTCGCGATCGAGTTCTTGAGCTAGCTGTAAGGCTCGTTGTTTGGTTTCAATCAAGGCAAAATTACAGTAGCGCGCTCCAGTGCAAGATATGACTGAACGAGTTAGGGTACTAGGATTAATTGAGAACTCCTTCAATAGAGGTTCACTGAGAAACGTTTCTACATTCTCATCTGCAACATGAGGAATAATTGCATTTTGTTCTACTGTCAAACGAATTTCACCGTTGCCATATACTTCTGCTAATCTAGCCAGTTCAAACATCGGTTCAGCTGATAAACGCCCCATGGGGACATGTAGACCAATATAATTATATCCAGCTTGTTTTTGAGGATGTACTCCCAAATGGTCTTTTTTATCTTGAGTGATTTCATCTTTCAACGCAGCATCAGCCAAAGTTTTCCTCAACTCTTGTTCTAGAGACTTACGGAATTTCTCAACACCCCAAGTTTCAATTAACCACATCAAACGAGCTTTGGGACGACTTGCTCTTAATCCTGCTATGCCACCAAATTCATTGTAGACAGTGAGAACAGCGCGAGAAAAATCTACTACAGCTCGATCTTCAGCAGGAACCCACACCCCTAAAGGAATTGATTCGGCGCAGCGTTGAGCCGATAAATAGCCACCTACCAAGACATTAAAACCAAGAACTCCATCTCGATAAGCGGGAATAAATGCCAGATCGTTTAATTCTGCGTGAATCGAATTATCTCTCGCTCCCTCGATCGCAATATTAAATTTGCGCGGTAAATTACTAAAGGAATAGTTGCCTTCACCATTGTTAGTAATCATGTCCTGAACTTTTTGATTCATTTCTCTAGTATCAATCAATTCATCAGGATCGATACCCGCTACTGGAGAACCAGTTAAGTTGCGCACATTGTCCATTCCCGACTGAATACTGGTTAAGCCTACCTCTTTAAATTTAGTAAAAATTTCAGGAATATCTTCGAGGTGAATGCCTCGCAGTTGAATGTTTTGACGAGTAGTAATGTCTGCTGTCCCCTCATCACCATAACGTTCGATCGCACTAGCTAAGACACGCATTTGTTTACTATCGATCACACCATTGGCAAGTCGCATTCTTAGCATAAATTTCCCAGGCGTTACTGGGCGATAGAAAATTCCCAACCACTTGAGACGAGTTTCTAAATCGGTTTTATCTACCGCTTCCCAACCTATTTGAGCAAAATGTTCTAACTCACGCTTAACGTCTAAACCGTCCTTGGCGGCTTTGACTTTTTCGACTTTGTTAAGTTTAATTTTGGGATCGGCTTCGGTAGTCATAAATCTAAATTTTTGCGATTAAAGAGTCGTGAATAAACTACAAAACAGTTATC
>JBDKJC010000333.1:0-4938 GCA_039796815.1 Cyanobacteriota bacterium
TAGTAAAATTGTTCTCTCAGGAGCGATCGCTCTAATTCTACCCAACACCTCAACATTAGTCGTCCCTACTTCTAAATATAGCTGTTCGGGAGTTGCCCAAGACTGTGCTTCTTGTACTACTTGAAGATAAAATGGCTGCTCAAAACTAGGATATCTTTGCAAAGTCTCCGCTTTGGGATTGGAAGTATGGGTGAGAATAAATACTGCTTTGTCTGTATAAACCAAAAAGGGTGCTGCATGATCTTGTCCTGCATAGGGAGTTAGAGTAACCGCGTCAACCTGCCACTGTTCAAAGATCGCCTTAGCAAAGACAGTGCTGGTATTAAGATCGCTGTGTTTGGCATCCAAAATTACGGGAATAGACTTGGGTATCGCTACCAAAATTCTTGCTAATAACTCCAACCCCGCACTGCCTAATGCTTGATAAAAACCCAAAGTCGGCTTGTAGGCACAGACGCGATCGCTCGTGGATTCAATTACCCACAATAACCAAGTTTCCAAATCTTTAAGTAGATCCTGACTTTGAAAATACTCCGATGGCATCATTTCGGGATTAGGATCGAGTCCGACGATTAAAAGACTGTTGTTAGTGGCGATCGCTTGATGGAGTTTTGCCGTAAAATTCATGATGCATCAAAAGAAGACAGTAAGCCAAATACAAGGAGGTTCAGTACTTGTATACTCAACTCGATGTTTTTGATGGGCGGGTATTAAGAGATAATCTCCTGCAATTAGCTTAATACGAGAATTATCCTCATAGCTTAACTCTCCTGCTCCTTGAAGCACAATTAACCATTCATTCTGCTCTTGATCGTACCATTCCCCTGGTGGTGTTACTTGCCCTGTAGAAATAATTTTTTTGATGATGATTTGATTAGAATCTACCAACATTTCGTTCAGTTCTAACTGGGGTAAAGAATTCGGCAACTGAAATATATTCTTAATTTCTTTCATCTCGATCGATTAGTTTATTATGTGCGCTTAATGTGAATTATTTTCACTTCAATTTATTAATTTACTAGCTTTTAACTTTAGAAAACTTTTCATTATTCCCTTACCCTCAAAGCAAACCGAGCAAGTATTTTTCTCCTAAAATTCTTAGTTATTTGCAATTTCTTCTCAATTGTGTTTTCATAAGCTTTAAGATCCGATATGAACCGCTTAATCAAATTTTAATCTGGGTTCTATATGCTCAGACCTAATGTTCATTCAGCTATTAGCAAAACTTTTGATTAGTTTAGTAAAAAAGTCTTGGCTACTTACGGAAGTATCAACAAATTAAATTATTAATATGTTATCTACTTTTTCGTGGAGTATTGTCACAAGTCGGAGACATTTTCGAGTTGCAAAGCTAGATTTCGATGTTGATATTTACGATTTGGCTTGTAGTTTAATTGTCAAAAAAGTTAATCAATAATTGGCAATTTTCCAAGTTATTTGGCGATCACCAACAATTATTGGGAGTAAGCTCCAAAAATTTAACTCATGAAGAATATTTTGATCATTGGTGTGGGATCTATTGGCGCTTTAATGGGTGCTGCTTTAATTAAAGCTGGTTTGAAGATTACCTTTGCGGGTAAACCAAATAGTAGTTACACTCAAACGCTCAAAAAAGAAGGTTTGCACCTATCTTATGCTAACGGAGAAAGTTTGTGGATTTCTGCTCTGCATCCTCAAGTCAGATTTGTCGATACGGCAACGGATCTAAAGCAAAAGTTTGACATAATTATTATTGCTCTTAAAAGCAATTATTTAACCGAAGTCATCTCTTATATTCATGCACACTCTACTCCAGAGACAATATTAATTCATGCTCAAAATGGGATACCCTACTGGTGGTTTAATTGCGATCGCTATTTAACTTCTCTGAGTAAGAATATATTTAATGACTTGCACTATTCCCGTTATTTAAATACTGTCGATCCTAATGGGAAATTGTATCATAATTTAAATAAATTTAGCTCTATTAGCTGCGTGGTTAAAGCTCCGTGTCAAAGAGTAGAAGAAGGAAAAATTCAAGTCAAAAAAATTCCGCGCATAATTTTGGGTTTAATTAGAAACGATAATTACAACTTAAAACAACAAGCTAAAATTCAACACCTATGTGATTTATTTACTCAACTGTTAACTAGTAGTGTCTGTCAGAGCAACATAGTCGATAGATGGCGTATATCCAATTTACTGGCTCATCTAGTTCAAGTTAATGTACGCGCGATGTGAATTAGCTTCGTTCAATTCAATATCAATGAATATTGCAGCTAACTCCTCAATTTTAAATGCTAATGAAGTCTTCAGTTAGAAATAAGCAATCTCATCCAGTTAAAGCGTCTCAGAGTTTTTTACGTTCTCAACTACATCAAAAATATCGTAAGTCTTCAATTACTAACCAGCGAAAAGCTCAAGCAACTCTATTCAATCACCGTAAATTCAATCATCATTCATTAGCTAAATATCCACTGTTTATCTTACCCAGCTTTGGCTGGCTGATTTATCGCCAACTAAAATTGTTCGAGATTGGTAAGCAAGCAAATAAATTTAATGCTTGGCTCTTACCTCTAATGGTGGGAGGGCTTATTTGGTTTTTGCCACCACCTCCAGAAATTAATCAACAGACATGGCATTTGTTAGCAATTTTCTTGGCGACAATTCTTAGTTTTATTACCAAACCGATGCCAATGGGTGCGGTAAGCTTAATTGTTTTAATCATCTGCTTAGTTAGCAATACCCTAACTATTGAGCAAGGATTAAGTGGCTTTAGCGACAAAATTATTTGGCTGTCTGTTAGCTCTTACCTTATAGCCAAGGCAATTATTAAAACTGGCTTAGGTTTGCGTATCGCTTATCTATTTATTTCGCTTTTTGGCAAAAGTACTCTACTCGTAAGTTATGGTCTTTTGATGACGGATGCAATCTTATCTCCAGCAATACCCAGTGGAAATGCTCGGTGTGGAGGAATAATTTTTCCCATCGTCAAGTCTTTATCAATATCTTATGGTAGCGATCCTTCGGATGGTACGGAAAGAAAAATCGGTGCTTTTTTAATGACAACCGCTTATCAAGGAACGCAAATTACTACTACACTGTTTTTAACAGCAATGCTAGCTAATCCTTTGATGGCAGAGTTGGCTAAAAAAATTGCAGGAGTAGAAATAGATTGGATAACTTGGGCTTTGGCAGCTTCATTACCAGGATTCCTTAGCTTATTAATTATGCCTTTAATTGTTTATTGGTTTTATCCGCCTCAGCAAAAGTTTACTCCTGAAGCACCAAAACTAGCCCAAGAAAAGTTGCAATCAATGGGTAAAATTACACAGCAGGAATGGTCAATGATGGGAATATTTTTGTTGTTAATGTTTTTTTGGGTATTTGGTAAACAACTTTGGGGCTTAGAGACAGTTACCAGTGGTTTAATCGGAATTGTTTTTTTATTAATTACTGGAGTATTAAAGTGGAGCGATGTCGTTCAAGAAGAAAAAACTTGGAATATATTTATATGGTTTTCGGTTTTATTGATGATGGCGACTTTTTTAAGCGAGTTTGGTTTGTTTAATTGGGTAACTAATGAAGTTGGAAGAGCCATTGGCAATTTTAACTGGCAATTAGCTTTTGTCTGTTTAACTATCGTTTACTTTTACAGTGGTTACTTTTTTGTCAGTAAGGCAGCACTGGCAAATACGACTTACCCTGCCTTTTTATCAGTGGCGATTTCTATAGGAATATCACCAACCTATGCTGCTTTGGTTTTGGCTTTTCTTATTAACCTCTCGGGTTGTTTAACCCATTATGCAACTCCTGAAGCACCAATTTACTATAGCGCGGGATACGTTGATGCTGGCACTTGGTGCAAATTGGGATTTTACTTAAGTCTAGTTTACTTGTTGATTTGGACGATAATTGGTGGCTGGTGGTGGCAAATCCTCGGAATTATTTAGCAGTCGTCCCTGAGGTTAGTTTCTCCTCTAAAGGGACAAAATCATAACCAGTTCCCGATTTTTTACCAGGTTGAATTTTTACTAAAGTTCCTTTTAAATTGCGATCGCCTGAAGGTAAAAAGCTAATGTCTGTAGTTGCTCCTTGAGCAGTAAATTCGGGATTAGCTAATACTTGCTGCAATTGCTCTCTTTCTTGACTGGAAGCCATCCCCGTCGAGATTGTTTTAGTTGCATCATAGGCTATTGCCGTGCGCCAATTAACTGAACCTTCCCATAATTTTTGGGCATCTTCGGTAAAGCTATTTTTTGCTTGGGGGGGATACCAAGGTACAGTTAACACCATACCATTGACATTATTTTGTCCTTGTTTAAGAGTTGCATAGGTATTCAAAGAATGATTCCCCAACAGAGTTAAACGATCATCATTAGCTGCTGCTATTTCTAGTGCCTTGTTTACCTTGCGTACCGAAGGTGCCAGTAATAAAGCATCTGCACCACTACTAATAGCTTGGGAAGGAATTTCTGTCGGTAAAAAATCTGCTGCTGCTAAATCACAGTCGAGAGGTATAATTTTTCCACCTTGGTTATAAACCGCCCAAGTAAAATTGTCCTTAAAAGAGATACTGGATTGAGCCTCAGAATCAATACAGAGGGCAATATTATCCTTTTCAGCTACCTTCACCGTATACTCAGCCAAGGTTTCTGATAAATCTCTGGTACTTGGGATTGAACGAAAAATATAGTCCCCTGCCGTTGTCAATTCATCGGCGACACTGGTGGGCGTAATCATCACTAAACCATTCTGCTCATAAATTGGAGCAGCAGCAATAGAAACATCGCTATCATTGTGTCCAATTACTGCTAATACTTTTTCGTCCGTAACTAACTTTTTGGCTATTTCCTGAGCAATCTTGGGGTCATTATCATCATTGGCAATTTCTACCATCATTAACTTGCCGTTAATACCGCCACGCCGATTAATTTCTTCTTGTGCTTGAGCTACCCC
>JBDKJC010000334.1:0-4922 GCA_039796815.1 Cyanobacteriota bacterium
ATCAAATTAAAAGCTTGTCCTAGGCAAGTACTATCTTTCTGAAATTTTTTCTGATGAGTAAAGTTGACTAAAACATAAACGATCGCGTCCCTGTTGTTTAGCTTGATATAGAGCAGCATCAGCAGCAGCGATCGCCGACTTTGGCTGTAATTCTGGACGGGGGACTTGACAACTGATGCCTAAACTCATGGTAACGTATTGGCTGACTAAAGATTGAGAATGAGGAATTCGCAGTTTTTTTACTTCGGCGATCGCCGATTTGGCAACTTTAATTGCCCCTTGCTTATCGGTATGGGGTAAGATTAGGGCGAATTCTTCACCACCATAGCGACAGACTAAATCTGACGTTCGCCTGGCAGCTAAATTAAGAGCCGAAGCTATTTGTTTAAGGCAATCATCTCCTGCTTGATGACCGTAGAAATCGTTGTAATTTTTGAAATAGTCAAGATCGCCAAGAATGAGGGTAATTGGTTCTTGTTTTTGTGCCAATAAATACCATTGTTGGTCGAGATATTCATCAAAGCGACGACGATTGGCAACTGCGGTTAAGCCATCTAAATTGGCTAGTAACATTAGTTGTTGATTGGCTTGTTGTAAAGCGGCGGACTGTTCCATCACTTTACGAGTTAAAAAATGCAGCCTCAAATGAACTTTAATCCTAGCCAGTACTTCCTCTTCCTGAAATGGTTTAGTAATATAATCTACTGCTCCTAAAGATAATCCTTTAATTTTATTTTCGGTATCGGCAAGGGCAGTCATAAAAATGACGGGGATATTACTGGTAACAGGGTTGACTTTCAGTCGCTGGCAAGTTTCAAAACCGTCAATTCCAGGCATTTGAACATCTAACAAAATTAATTCTGGTAGAGCATATTCGACTTGAGCGATCGCACTTTCTCCATCAACTGCGACCCTAACTTTTAGTCCAGCACTTTTTAGCACCTGGGATAACACTGCCAAGTTAGTATGATTGTCATCGACGATTAAAATTACACCAGTATCTAAATTATCCATAATCAAGGGAAAAGTCAGCAATTAGGGTAGGGACGATTCGCCCGTACAAAAGAATTATTTACCTAGATGCTGTTCAATAAATTCTTGAAGCTGTTTTATTTGAAAACTGGCGCTTAAATCGAGCAATTCTTGAGCAAAAGAGTGAAAACTAGAATCTAACTGTTTTAGTTGCTCGGCAATTTCTTGAATTTCGTCTAGGCTACCTTGTTTGGCAAGGTCATACAATTGGGAAAGCTTGGCACTTGCAGGCGGGATGATGTCTTCTTTTGTCTGAGGAGCATTTAGGACAATATGACTAGTTAGATTAACATCAATTTCTTCATAAATCCATTGAAGTTGCAGATGCACTTGTAGCATTTCTAATAAAGCTTCTGCCTGTACTGGTTTGGGCAGAAATTCATCTGCACCTGCATTGATACTTTTATTGCGATCGATTTCAAAAACACTGGCAGAAGAAGTAACTAAAACAATATTTTGCAACTGAGGTGATTTTCGCAACTGACGCATCATTTCAAAACCATCCATTACGGGCATGACTAGATCGGTAATAATTAAGTCGGGAGTAATGGATAAAGCTTTATCTAACCCTTCTCGACCATTATTTGCTTCGATCACCTCAAAACCAATCGGTTGCAGTAAGTTAACCAGTACAGAACGGTTTTCCCAGCGATCGTCCACCACTAAAATTTTTCTGATCTGTCCGTTATAACTAACAATTTTGCCATTAGTTCCAATTCTATTCGTATCTGCCCATTCTGTTGCTTCTGGTAACTCCACATCACACCAAAATATACTACCGCGATCGCGCTGACTTTGTACTTCTATAGTACTATTCATCATCTGGATAATTTTTTGACTGATTGCCAAACCCAATCCTGTTCCTTCAGTCATTTTTGCCGTATCGCCAACTTGCTCAAAAGGCAGAAAGATTTTTTGGATTTGTGCTGCTGTCATACCCACCCCTGTATCTTCAATTTGAAATCTAATTTTTGACGATAAGTCTGACGATCCTAATAATTCAACTTTAAAAGTTACACCACCGCGATCGGTAAACTTAATCGCATTGCCCAAAAGATTAATCAAAACTTGTCGCAGGCGTTTTTCATCGGCGCTAATACCAGCGGGTAGTTGTGAGTCGGCTTGAAAAATAAAGGCGATGTTTTTCTGTTCAGCACGAATACGACAAATTTCTGCCACTCCTTGTAAAAAGCTAGGAAAATGAAAGTCTTTAGCATGGAGTTCCATTTTCTGCGCTTCAATTTTAGAAATATCTAGGATGTCGTTAATTAAGGTAAGCAAATGAGAACCGCATTGATAAATAATTTCCAATCCCTTACCATCATCGCTTTTAATCGCTTTAGAGCGTTGCAATATTTGTGCGTAACCCAAAATTCCGTTCAAGGGTGTTCTTAATTCGTGACTCATGTTAGCCAGAAACTCACTTTTAGCTTGGTTAGCGAGATCGGCCCTACATTTGGCGTCTTCTGCTTCTTCTTTCGCCACTTGCAACTCCGAGGTGCGTTTTTCCACTCTAGTTTCTAGTTCGGTGTTCGTCTGTTCGAGGGTAGCAAAAGATTCTTGTAACTGTTGCGCCATATTGTTAAATGAATCAGCTAAAACGCCTAATTCATTGATCCCGCGAACTTGGACTCGGCGATCTAAATCACCACTAGCGATCGCCTCAGATACTTGAGATAAACGTAAAATCGGTTTAGCAATCCAGCGAGAAGTATAAATACCCAAAACTGTTGCCACGCATAAAGCTATTAAGCACAATAAAATAGTCGTGCGGGTATTAGCATTAATTTCTGCCATAAAATCAGCTTCGGGAATTGCCGAAATAACCAACCAATTCAAACCATACCGATCTTGCCAAGGAGTAACCAGAACAAAAGTTTTTTCATTAGCGTTTGGCGAATCTATTCCGTAGGGAATTGATATTGCTAGTTGCTGAGCAGTTTTAATCTGGTTGAGATTGCCAAATCGTTGATTTAAATCGGCAAAAATTGCTTTAATCGTCGGATCTTTACTAGCGGAGGCTTTCATTCTTTGGGCTTCACCTTTTTCGATGGTGTAGAATTTCTCGTCACTTGAAGCCGCTACTATTAAACCGTTTCTTTCTAAAATAAATGTTTTGGCCGAAGGAGTAACTTGTAATTGTTTAAGAAAATCTCCAATTTGCGAGAGTACCAGATCGATACCGATCGCACCAAGCAGTTTTTTATCTCGATCGTAGAGGGGATAGCTAGCAGAAATAGAGACAATCGAAGGATCGTCATCCCAAGTGTAAATTTCGCTCCATAAAGGACGACCATACTTAATTGCATCTGTGTACCAACTATCAACGCGAAAATCAAATTCCTCTTCAATAATTCGTTGGGTAGGATTGCCGTTAAGATCAGTAGCATAGCCGTGATATTTCCCGAGATAAGCCTGTTCGATCAAATCCATTCTTAAGCTATCGTCAGGGGCGCGATAAATACCAATAAAATCACCTTGAGGATTACCAAAGTTGATATAGCCAAACTCTTTAAATGTCCTCATTTGCTGCCAAAAATAACGCCCAAAAGTGCGGAGATCTTGAGTATCAATTAAGCCTAAATTAATCGCACGTGCATTAAGTTGATTGATTTGATGAGGAATACCTAAATAACTATCCAGATGCTGTTCGATGCGATCGCTAACATCTTTTTGTAGCTGTACAGCTAGATTATTAACTGCTTTTTGCCCGTAGCGTAGGGATAAATATCCCGTCAAACCTACAGCAGCAAAAATTTGCAAGACAAAAGGAATGACCAGAACTGTACGCAGGGGAATTTGTTTGGGTTTTTTGAAGCCCAGGTAGGTTAATAGTATGCTCAAGAAGTTAACTCGCTTACGATCTAATTTATTTATATACTTCCCCAACTAATTCAATAATTTAACAATTGCATTACTGAACATTTGGTTGCTGGAGAAAGACGTTGTGTTTATCAAATTAAAAGTTTGATTTAAAAAACCACATATTTTACTAGCATTCTACTGGCATTCAACAATGAGCAATGAGCAATGAGCAATTGAAGTTTAAATCGGACGCGAAAAAATAATTACGCTAAAAATAAATTTTTCTTATCTCGTTCAAGGAGAGGTACTTGCTTACTGCTTACTGCTCACTGCTCACTGTTCACTGTTCACTGTTCAACGATCAATGTTCATTGATAAACATAGGCAAGTCACAAAAAAATAGCTCAAATACAAGCCATTTTAACGGCAATTCAAGCTAATCCAGCTAATAAATAAAATTCAAGTTTTAGCTATTTTATAACACTTTATGAGTATGAGAATGCTGTTTTACATTATCTTCCGTGCTTACTATGCGAGAAGTATTTAATACTCTTTTTCTTTCCAAAGAATAATTAAAATCTTTTTTTACTACACCCAAAGGAATATGCTCTTGAGCTTGGGGTCGGCTCTTGTAGGTTCTGGTTGCTGCTGCTACTCTTTCCGCAAAGCGATCGCAAAGATTAATCTCGCCATCTGCCTGTAGTTCGCTAGGGATGTTAACAGTTTCGTCTTGAAAAATTTCACCTAAAGTTTTTGCACAGGCTGATTGGTAGGAAGTAGGAATACCTTTAAGTAAAGCCTCTAGGGCAGCGGAAGGAATAGGTTCTAAGACGGTTAACTGCTCAATTTCTCCTTCATCGCGCACAAAACAAGTTGCTATCCCCAAAACGCAATAATCATCCGCTGTTAAATCAGTTGCTTGAGCAAACAAAGCTGTATTATTCATATATTTTTTTTATTTATTTTTTTAAATACTAATCTAATATTCTGGAAACTATTCCTCAAATACTTCTACTTCTAAACCATGCTAAAAATAGCCACTACCTAAAGCAATGTAGTATGAAACCGTACTCAATTGAGCAAAA
>JBDKJC010000335.1:0-4918 GCA_039796815.1 Cyanobacteriota bacterium
GTGTTGTAATTCATGGTCTAGAACAGGGTCGAGTAGTTGGTGATGACAACCAAGAATACTCTGTCTGGATTGGGAAGAATACCTGCATCACTCATATGGCGCTAATCCACGGACCAGCTTATGTTGGAGATGAATGCTTTATTGGTTTTCGCTCCACCGTGTTTAATGCCAAGGTAGGAGATGGCTGCATTGTGATGATGCACGCTTTAATTCAGGATGTGGAAATTCCTCCAGGTAAATATGTTCCTTCGGGAGCAGTAATCGTCAACCAGCAGCAGGCAGAACGCCTTCCTAATGTAATAGATAGCGATCGCGATTTTGCCAACCATGTAGTCGAAATTAACGAGACTCTATTAGCTGGTTATCGCTGTGCTGATGATGAGGCTTGCGTTAATCCTCAAGCATATAAAGCATCCAAAGGAAAAGACACAAAGCAAAATTCCGATATTAACGACCAAAGTGAATATACAAATTCAGTAACTAATATGAGTTTAAGTTCAGATATAAAAACCCAAGTGCGATCGCTACTAGCGCAAGGCTGTATCATCAGCACTGAACATGCCAACCAACGTCGTTTTAAAACCAAATCATGGTTAACGGCAGGGCAAATTGACGGCAGAAATGAGAATCAAGTTGTCGCCAGGTTAGAGTCTATGCTCCATGAATACCGAGGGGAGTATGTCAGATTAATTGGAGTTGACCCCAGAGCTAAAAGAAGAGTTGCCGAAGTTGTGATCCAGCGTCCTGAAGACACTCCAGGAGAAGGAACTGTCAGAAGCGTGGCAACTCATGTTACTAGTAAGAGTCGAGGTGGCAGAAATCGTAGCTCAGCTCAATCTAGCAGTAATCTAGGCAATGGTGCTGCTCAAGAAATTAACAGTTTAATTGCTCAAGGCTGTAGTATTGGCATCGAACATGCTAACAAGCGTCGTTTTAGAACAAAATCCTGGCTTACCATCGGACAGGTCAGTGGCAATAAAGTTTTTAATGCAATTGAGCAGGCTGTAGCTGACTACCCAGGAGAATACGTTCGTGTGATTGGTGTAGATGCTGATGCAAAAAGAAGAGTAGCGGAGATCATTGTTCAGCGTCCTGGCGATCGTCCTACTCAATCTAATGGTAGTTCTTCTAGCTACAGTAGCAGCAATGGTAATAGCTATAGCAGTAATAGAGACAGTTATAGCAATGGTAATGGGGGCGGCAAACTTGGAGCTAAAATTATCCAAGAAATTCGTTCTTTGTTAGCTGCTGGCTTTAAGATTGGCACAGAACACGCTGATAAACGCCGTTTTAAAGCTCAATCTTGGAAAAGTTGCTCTCCCATTGAAAGTAGTCGGGAATCAGACATTATTGCTGCTTTAGAAGCTTGTTTGGTAGAACATTCTGGGGAATATGTGCGCATGTTGGGCATCGACACTCAGGCAAAACGTCGGGTTGCAGAAACTATTATTCAACGTCCAGGAGACAGTTCCCAAAATGGTAGTAGTGGCAATGGTCATAGCAGCAATGGTAATGACAGAGGATATTTTGTTTCTGACTATACCAGTGGCTCAAAACACCAGGATCGTCCACCCAGCTACAATCAGTTCAGTACAAGGCATTTAAACGATGAAGCAGTGCAGGAAGTGCGTTCTTTATTAGCTGCTGGTTATAAAATCGGGACAGAACACGCTGATAAACGCCGTTTTAAAGCTCAATCTTGGAAAAGCTGCTCTACCATTGATAGCCGTCATGAGCTAGACGTAGTGGCGTTGTTGGAAGTATGTTTAGCCGAACATTCTGGTGAATATGTCAGGCTACTAGGTATCGATCCTAAAAGTAAAAAAAGAGTTGCGGAAACTATTATACAGCGACCATAAGCCCAACTTAGAGGTGGCGATCGCGATCGCGGGCAATGGAGCGGTTGTTGTCTAAATAACAATCAATATTGACGACCAAAACTGCTCCTGTGTCCATCAATCAGTTTATTTTTCTCCATGATTTATCTCCCACCTCCACAACCTACTATAAATAAAGATATCCGCATTAGTGGCGATGTCGAGATTCATCCTACAGCATCCTTGGCTCCTGGAGTAATCTTGCAGGCTGCACCTGAGCATAAAATTGTTATTGGTGCAGATGCTTGCATTGGTATGGGAGCAATTATTAACGCAGCTCAAGGTTCGGTTGAAATAGATAGTGGAGCAATTTTAGGTGCTGGAGTACTGATTATTGGAGCAAGTAAAATTGGCAGTAATTGTTGTATTGGGACTTCAACTACTATTTTTCAATCAGATGTGGTGGCAATGACTGTAGTTGAACCTGGCTCTATTATTGGCGATAGTTCTAGGCAGGTAGAAAAAAATAGCACTGAGCAATCAGCAGTCCAATCAAGCCAAAACGGAAAAAATCCTAATCCCACAGACCAAGTTAGAGATCGATCAGTTTACAACTCCAATTATGTTGCCAATTCACCTTCAGTAACTCAAGTTGATTCAACTCAAATCCCGCTCAACCAAAAGAAAAAACCAGTAGTTGGTCAGCTTTATATTAATGAACTTTTGGTCACCCTCTTTCCTCATAATAAAAATTCTCATTCCGATCAAAGTTTATGAGATTTAAATCTAGATAAACATATTTGAAAGAACTGTGTAAACATTTATTCTGTCGTTGAGATAGCTGATACAAATAGTTATTTGTGTTGGCTTTTTTTCTGTTTAGGTAACTCAGAAAATAACTAAGTAAAAATACTTATATCTTTAATTAAAGCTTTGATAAAATATCTTGTAGGCAAGCAAATAAAGAAAATATTAATAATTCTTAATCTTAGCGATAATTATTTAAATAATGATTAGTTTATTTTATGCTTTATAAAAAATAAACCAATCAAAACAGAGCTAAAAATACTGACCAAGTATTAACATTCATGATATTCTATGAAGATAAGAAATTACTGAAGAAAAATAGCTTATTCTGCTATTTATAGCAACGGTTTTTTTAGGACTGCAAAACATCTTTCTACTGATTTTTTTAACGATATATAGAGTCACTCAATGATTTATCTGCCGCTCCTGTGAGATCCAGACTTAATGAACTGGATAGGGATTTGAGCTGAGCAAGATTTAGTCTTAATTCAAAAACCGACCCTTGGCATGGCTATCAGTCTGTCATAACAAGTGGCTCTATAGAGGAAGTAAAAAATAAGCGTTTTATTTATGGAGGAATGACCAAAGATGGCAACTAAGACAGGTGCTGGATTTAAGGCTGGTGTACAAGACTATCGACTAACTTATTACACCCCAGACTATACACCCAAGGATACAGACCTTTTGGCTTGTTTCCGCATGACACCTCAACCTGGCGTCCCTGCTGAAGAGTGTGCTGCTGCTGTAGCTGCTGAATCTTCTACTGGTACATGGACAACAGTATGGACTGATGGTTTAACCGATCTCGATCGCTATAAAGGTCGTTGTTATGAAGTTGAGCCCGTTCCTGGTGAAGACAATCAATATTTCTGTTTTGTTGCTTACCCCATGGACTTGTTTGAAGAAGGTTCTGTAACCAACATTCTGACTTCTTTGGTAGGTAACGTATTTGGATTCAAAGCATTACGCGCTTTACGTCTAGAGGACATCCGTTTTCCCGTAGCTTTGCTCAAAACATTCCAAGGGCCTCCTCACGGAATTACTGTGGAAAGAGACTTGTTGAATAAGTATGGTCGTCCTTTATTGGGTTGTACAATTAAGCCTAAGTTAGGTTTATCTGCTAAAAACTACGGTCGTGCAGTGTATGAATGTCTTCGTGGTGGTCTAGATTTCACCAAAGATGATGAAAACATTAACTCACAGCCTTTCATGCGTTGGCGCGATCGCTTCTTATTCGTCCAGGAAGCCATCGAAAAAGCTCAAGCTGAAACCAATGAAGTTAAAGGTCACTATTTAAACGTGACTGCTGCTACTTGTGAAGACATGATGGAACGTGCTGAGTTTGCCAAAGAAATTGGTACTCCCATCGTTATGCATGACTTTCTCACAGGTGGTTTCACTGCTAACACTACTTTGGCTAAATGGTGTCGTCGTAACGGTGTGTTACTCCACATTCACCGCGCAATGCATGCTGTAATTGACCGTCAAAGAAATCACGGTATTCACTTCCGCGTTTTAGCTAAATGTTTGCGTCTCTCTGGTGGTGACCACCTCCACTCTGGTACTGTTGTAGGTAAACTTGAAGGTGAACGCGACATCACCCTTGGCTTTGTTGACCAAATGCGTGAGGACTATGTAGAGGAAGATCGCTCTCGCGGTAACTTCTTCACTCAAGATTGGGCTTCTCTTCCTGGTGTTATGCCTGTAGCATCTGGTGGGATCCACGTCTGGCACATGCCCGCCCTAGTAGAAATCTTTGGGGATGATTCTTGTCTCCAGTTTGGTGGTGGTACTTTAGGACATCCTTGGGGTAATGCTCCTGGTGCAACAGCTAACCGTGTTGCCTTAGAAGCATGTATTCAAGCTCGTAACGAAGGACGCAGTCTCGCTCGTGAGGGTAATGATGTGATCCGCGAAGCTTGTCGTTGGAGTCCTGAGTTAGCTGCTGCTTGTGAACTTTGGAAAGAAATCAAGTTCGAGTTTGATGCAGTCGATACTCTCTAAATCTAGAGCTTAGAGCATAGTTATTTGTGAACAGCAAGTAGTTGATTCTGGGATTAAAAATGAGTAATTAAATAAATCCAATTTAAAATCCCAGAATCGCTATCAAAACTAAATGCAACCCCAAGATATTGCCAAAGAGACGGCGAAAGTTGTCCAAAACTACTTGACTTTTAAAGCGGTGCAGCTAGTTATTGCTCAATTAGCCGAAACTAATCCTCAAGAATCTATCTGGCTCAGACAGTATTCTTCAGGAGGAAAGCTGCGAGATGCCGAAGCCTATATCCAGGAGA
>JBDKJC010000336.1:0-4917 GCA_039796815.1 Cyanobacteriota bacterium
GAAAATGTCAGAGTATAGGTCATGTGGAGTGCGTTTGGGTTGGTTGATTAATCCTCAAGACAAGCAAGTAGAGATTTTCCGTCAGGGGCAAAGTAAAGAGGTACTAGATAAACCTGGTAGTTTGTCAGGTGAAGATGTATTGACAGGTTTAGAGGTAGATTTAACTGATATTTTTTAGCTACTAAGTTAAAGCCGATCAAGAGTGGACAGGGAATGAGAGAATAATTAAGAAACTCTAAAAAACCACTCATGTCATGAGCTACCTGCTCTATTCTCAAGCAGCACAGCTAAAGCTACATGAACCCGTTCCCGTTACTCTTCATCCCGCAGCCGTTTATCTCAGTTCGTTAAGTGAGGGGTCGCGTCGCTCCATGCTGTCTTCTCTCAACGCGATCGCTCGTCTGTTAACCGAGGGAGAATGCGATGCTTTTTCTTTAGATTGGTCAAAGTTACGCTACCATCACACAGCAGCAGTTAGAACCGCTCTCAAACAAAGGCTTGCTCCTACTACCACTAATAAAATGTTAGTTGCTCTACGTCAAGTACTAACGGTCGCCTATCGCTTGGATTTGATTGATGCATCTGATTATCATAAAGCCGTCGATATTGCTAATGTTAAAGGAACGGGTCAACTCAGAGGTCGCGCTTTGAGTACTAGAGAAATAGAAAGTCTAATTGAATGTTGCTACGAACAAGGAGGTGCGACCGCCATAAGAGATGCTGCGGTGATTGCCATTTTACGTTGTGGCGGTATTAGGCGACAGGAAATAGTTCAACTGAATCTAAATGATTTAGATTTGGCAACGGGAGAATTGACCATTCGTCGGGGAAAAGGGGGCAAATTTCGCCTTGTATATCTGACCACAGAAGCTATAGGCATGATTGAAGATTGGTTAAAAGTAAGGGGTGATTTACCAGGAGCATTAATCTGTCCCGTTAATAAAGGAGGAAAGGTAATCTTACGTCATTTTGCCAGAGATGGAGATGGGATATATAAATTAGTAAAAGCTAGAGCTTTAAATGCAGGAGTCAAGCATTTTTCACCTCATGATTTTAGGCGTACTTTTTGTTCCGATCTCTTAGCAGAAGGAGAGGATGTGTTTACGGTGCAGGAATTAGCTGGTCATGCTTCTCCTGTTACTACTGCTAAATACGACCGTCGTGGTGAAGGCAGAAAACGCCGAGCCGTTAAGTACTTAAAGTTTAGGTAAAAATTCTAATGGTTTATCCATTGACAATTTTTCTAGAAAAACCACTAATACCCACTTATCCATTTGGTCGAGAAATGCCATTGATGGCACAAAAATTGCTTCTACTATTGTCGTTTGTCGAATAAACTAGGCAGTAGCTCTAGCGATCTTTTTATCGAGAAAACAATTGGGAGCATCTTTCAGGGATAGTTCTTGCCAACCGAGGCGATCGCTTAGCTCAAATAAATCCATCGTCGTAACGATAATTTTTATCCTAAAGGACGACGCGAAGGACACGGAGCGAAGCGGAGTTAATCCTTTAGGGCTAGTGAGACCGAAGGGAATCCTTTAGGGCTTTAGCATACACTCAATGCGATAAGTGCAAGCCCTAAAGGACTAACTGACGCGCTAGCTAACCCTTTAGGGTCGCGTCGCACTTCGTTATTCTATTCCCTGCAATAACCTGGCTATCTGTTCTGGTGCAGGAAGCTGATCTTTTAATTCTTGAGGTAAAGTTGAAACAATTTGATAGGTGGAAACTCCTATCGGCTGATTGGATTCTTTGAGAGCATATTCAACAATAGTTCTCTGTTTCGATTTACAGAGAATAATTCCTATAGGCGGATTTTCATCGGGCAACCGAACTAAATCGTCAAGTGCTGCAAGATAAAACTGCATTTTTCCCACATATTCTGGCACAAACTCCCCGATCTTTAATTCTATTGCTACTAAACACTTCAAGCGACGGTGAAACAATAGTAGATCGATAAAGTATTCTTTGTCGCCAACTTCCAAACGATACTGACTACCAACAAAGGCAAACATTCCACCCATTTCCTGTAAAAAAGGTTCTACAGCAGCTAATATCGCTTGTTCTAACTGACGTTCGCTATGTTCGTCTGCCAGTTCCAAAAAATCAAATGTATATTCATCCTTTACTGCTAACTTGGCTTGGGAGCGAATACTCTCTGATACGGTTTCATTGAAATTGGTTTGATTGAGCAGGGTTTTTTCGTAGCTTTGGTTCTCAATTTGATGAATTAAAATATTTTTGGTCCAACCAAACTTTCGTGTCATCCGAAGATAAAACTCTCGCTCCAAATCGTCTTTGCACTTTTCCAAGATTACTAAATTATGAGTCCAGCCGATTTCTCGCACCAATGGTGCGAGTTTTTCATTTTTGATATAGGCTTCATAAAATGATTTCATGCGCCAAAGATTAGCAGTCGAAAATCCTTTAATTCCAGGAAATTCAGTCTGTAAGTCTTGAGATAAGTTTTTCACAACTGACTTTCCCCAAGTTTCTCCCTGTTGTCGAGTTACAATCGATTTGCCAATCTCCCAGTAAAGAGCAATTAATTTTTGATTTACTGCTTTTAACGCTTCATATTGAGCAGAACGAATATGCTGGTTGATTTCTCCCAGCAATTGTCCGTAGTTATTCAGCATTTAATTTGCTCATTTTTACTGCCTTCATACTCAATTTAATCGTTTTTCATTAACTCTGACAGCATTTTAATTCTTGGCAGTTAACTAAGGCGTATTTGCCGTTTAGATCTTTAATTTTGGCAACTATTCCCGTAGTAGCTTCAACGATCCATGTCCCCTTCGCTTTTAACCATTCAACTATCGCTCCTGACTGGATCGTATTTTGGGGTTCTGTTTCCTTTTTCATGTCCACCGACTGAGATAAATAATTATCTTTCCCGATAGTGGACACGGAAGATAAATTAGAATTAATAGCAAATTCAGCTGGGATAGAAGCACTATCTCTTTCAAGCCAAGTTGCAAAAATCTCTTCTCTACCATCATTACAGAATTCAAATATATAGACCCTTTCCCGTTTAGTTCTAGAACCTAGACGACCAATACAAGTAAGTTTTAGTCCCAGTAAACTTAATAGTTTTTGAACTATTTTGATTGGTGTATCTGACTCTACTATAGTTAAACCCAGAAAAGTTTTAAGTTCTCTTTTGTTAGCATTAGCCAACTCGGCAATCAACTGAAGATTGCGATCGCTTCCTCGGTACTCAACTCCAGGTTTAAGCAAACCAATAATCAAAGTCTCTAATAATCGCAAAGGTGTAGATAATAAACTACGATTAAAATCTGGTAGCCATAGGCGGTTTCTATTGGTATGAGCGATCGCCCTTAACTGTCTTGAGTCTCGTTCGATTAAATAAGGTCTGCCAACGGTAAGGTAATAGTGGGAGAGCAGTTGAGAATACCACCCTTCATCATCTTTAGCGACCAGTTCGGGAGTAATAAATCGCTCATCGCCATAACGTTTAACTAGGTTTCCCTTGCGTTCAATCCATCTTTCTTCTTTAGTTTTAGCTCGTTTATCTTTTAGTTTCTGGTACTCTGAATCAGTAGGAATAGGTGCATCTGCAACAAAGCTACATTCTGCTTGATATTTAGTTTCGGCTATCTGTTTTAGCTGTGACTCCACTTCGGCAGCAGGATTAGATTCTTTTGCTTGGGGTTCGGGAGGAGCGGTAACAAAATGACCTTCAGCAATCAAACCATCAACAATTGAGTGGCGATAGTTCTGCATGGTGAGGTTAATATAACAACCACGTTTAGCCCAGGTGTTTAGGGATTCTGGTTGAAAGTTGGGATCGAGGTCAAGGTCGGACAATGAGACATCAGCAGCTTGGAGAAACCGAATATTGGTGCTGGCTTTATTTTTAGTGCTGGCAATTAGAGCTTTTTTAACTGTAGCCCCATTACCCACCATACATTTATAAAAACCGCGTTTAGCTGCCCAAAGATAGCGAGGGACTGAACTACGGACGCGGGCTAATACCTGACGAATAGAATCTGCTGCTTGTACTCCTTGAGCGATCGCCCAAACTGAATCAAAATGAGGAACGCGCTTAATTTTCCCTAAACTAGAACCTATTCCCTGTAGTAATAAACTAAAGGCAATGGGAACTTCAGAATAAGATTTATCTAGTCTCCCGCATTCAATACTGACTCCTGTTTCAATTGAAGGAGAAGCGATCGCAATATCATAGTTCGGTAAGATTTCATTCAGGTGAGCAATACATCCATAAGCGGGATGATTCGGATCTGCTACTGATTCCGAGTCGATACGCAGAATTTTCTTGTCTGGGAATTCTAACTCAAGATAAGATTCTAAATTTTGCGTACCCCACTTGGACTTGAGTTTTTGAGCCGAACAACTGATAAACGGTCTGCCTCCAGTTTCGATGTGATGGACTAAATCCCTGACTAAGCGAGCAGGATTTTTGTCTTCATAGTTATGTATTGTCCAACGTTGTTCTTCTGGTGGTTGCCAATCATTTACTACGACAAAGGGTTCGACATGAAAGCCTGCGAGTCCCCGAATGTAGTCAATAGAAACATCGGATAAGTCAGCATCAGCCAGGTATACTTGACCATCGCCTGAAAGATTATTTTGAATTAAGGTTTTGAACTGGGCTAGAATTTCTACTCTTTCAGAGGCACATGTAGCAGAATTGAGCAGATGCCAAATAACTTGTTCGGCTTCATCGATAATTACTATGCCATCTGACCAGTTATCGGCATTGAATCTAGCTCCTGATAAGGGATGAAGAGAATCAATACAGAGTCCGTAACCGAGAACATTTCCGTATTCGACAGTTTTGATTTCGGTTAGGTAAGGAAGTCCCACTCTTTGACACAATGCTTCTCCCAACTGAATACGGTGGGTTAATAATATTACCCACTTACCTTCTTT
>JBDKJC010000337.1:0-4907 GCA_039796815.1 Cyanobacteriota bacterium
CTAGAACAGTTATTAATTGCCAAAATTGTACTAGCAAAAGTCTGACTTTTCTGTACCTTACCAGTAAGTTTTAAATCATTAATACTGTTGATTAATTACCCTCTTCGCCTAATTAATGAATATAAATAAGGAATTATGGGGTTGGTTATACGGTTTTCTAGGAGTATTAATTTTTAGTCTTACTTTACCCGCTACTCGCATTGCCGTAACAGAATTAGACCCAGTGTTTGTTGGTTTAGGTCGAGCTGTTATTGCAGGGGGTTTAGCGCTGATTTTACTTACTATAACTCGGCAATCTCTACCACCTAGAAGATTCTGGCTAAGATTTTTAGTGGTTGCCATCGGGGTTGTAGTGGGGTTTCCGCTGCTAACAGCGATCGCTATGAAAAATGCTCCTGCGTCCTATGGAGCTGTAATTACAGGACTTATACCCCTTGCTACAGCCTTATATGGTGTGTGGCGAGGTAAGGAACAGGTTTCTAAATCCTTCTGGCTTTTCGCTCTAATAGGAAGTGGATTAGTCGTTATTTTTGCCGTACAGTCTGGGACGAAATCACTTAGCACGACCGATTGGGCTTTATTTGGTGCAGTGGTTGCTGCTGGCGCAGGTTATGGAGAAGGAGCAATTCTAGCTCGGACTTTTGGCGCATGGCAGGTTATCTGTTGGTCGCTCGTGCTTTCTCTGCCTGTTCTATTAGCGATCGCAATTAATTCTTCCCCTACTTCATTCAATGCTATTTCTGTTAATGCTTGGCTGGGTTTTCTCTACGTCAGTGTTTTTAGTATGTTTATCGGATTTTTTGCCTGGTATCAAGGACTTGTTTGGGGAGGGATTGCTCATGTCGGTCAAATACAGTTGCTTCAACCCTTTCTAACCATTTTAGCTTCAGCAATTTTACTCCATGAAGCTCTGACTATTCGCACCCTTGGTTTTGCCCTGGGGGTAATTATTTGTGTGGCATTTAGTAAACGTTTTTGAAAGATTTAAACTCGTGAATAATTATATTATTAGCATCATCGAAAGAATTGGCAGGTATCTATCTCAAAATAGAGTAGAACCTCAGATTAGGCAAAAATGCGATCGCTTTGGTAATAAGTACTGGCAAGTATACGATCCCATTTCAGGTTCTTATTGTTCTTTTAATTCCGAACAAGAAGTGCGAGTGTGGCTGGATAATTGCTACTATCAACACTTTAATTAAATTATTTACGATCCAAATCAACAATTTTTTGAATTAAATTAGAAATATATTCAGCCTGACTCACGATCATAAAATGTCCGCCATGTTTAACATTAAAATCTTCATGAACATATCGATAAGGAAAAATGCGATCGCTTTCGCCATGAATATGATAAATATTTTCAGGAATTAATTCATTTTTCCAGATCACAATCTGATGGATTGCCCACTTGAGAAAATGCGCATCAGTATCAAATAATATTGCTTTGAGTAATTTGCGATCGTCAAGAGAATTTAGGCTAAAAAACCAGCTAGCCAGAATTTGTCCAATCCAGAGCAAAAATTTTGTAGGTAAGAGTAAATAAATTGGCAGCCAACGAAACATTTTAAAGTAAAAAGGTATTTCTTGTTGATTTTTAGTACTAGAAATTATAATTATTTTTTCGGTAGCAATTTGCTTGGACATTTCTACAGCAATAATTCCTCCAAAAGATAAGCCAATTATGATTGGTTTTTTGGCTTTGATTTGAGTAGTCAAACGTTGAGTATAATCATTAATACTTTCTCCTGCTTCTGGTTTCAACCACTTAATATGTATTGGCTGATAGCCTTGAAATTTAAGCTTTTGAAAGACTCGCTGATCTGCACCTAAACCGCTAAGACAGTAAATATCTTGAAGAGAATTTTCTATTTTTTCCTCAATTGTTGGTTGAGAATTTTTCTGGAGTTTGCTACTGTCCACGACACATAAAATTATTGTTAATCGATTAGATATTTTAAATTACTCGACGAAATAGTTATTAATTATTATTAGTAATTATTAGAAGTTTATTAATAATTCAAAATCAATCTTAAATTATTAAATCAAGCGATTGTTCAAGAATATCGCTAAGATCTTATTCATTATAAAGTTAAACAACAAGACAAAACTGTTGTCCCCCTAACAGAAGCAGATGAAAACACCTCATAGTGGCTATCACGGTAATCAAATTACTACTCGCTATTTTGAAGGCTGGTATTGCCGTTTAACTTTACCAGAGATTGAACAAACCTTCGCTTTTATGTATTCGATTCAAGATCCACTGGGTAATCAGCCTAATAGCGGTGGTGCAGTACAAATAATAGGTATCGATGAAGCTTATCTCTGTCGTATTTTTCCTAATGTTAAAAAGTTTTTTGCCGACCAGCATAATTTAGTTTTTGGTCATTGGGATAAAACAAATCTAGAAATTCAAGCAAAACTTTTACCGCCTCGGGAGTTTAATACCTATATTACAGAAGGGTATCAAGTAACGGCAAATCTGAATCAGGGAAGTATTTACGATCCTGTAAGAGACGAATATTGTCGTTGGGAATATCAAATCAAGCCTATATACGGCTGGGGAAACTCTCAACAGCCTCAACAATCATCTGCTGGATTATTGTCTTCTATACCTATATTTGAACCAGGATGGCAAATTACGATGGCTCACGGTTTAGCAACAGGTTGGATTGAATGGCGCGGCAAGCGATATCAATTTACTGACGCGCCAGCCTATAGTGAGAAAAACTGGGGTAGCTCTTTTCCCCAAAAATGGTTTTGGCTCAACTGTAATAGTTTTAATCAAGAAAGTGACTTAGCATTAACTGCGGGGGGAGGAATTAGACAAGTGTTATGGTGGCAAGAAGAAGTTGCCTTAATTGGTATTCATTATCAAGGAAAATTTTATGAATTTGCTCCCTGGAATTCTCAAGTCAGCTGGCAAATAAAACCTTGGGGAGAATGGCGGCTACAGGGATTGGCGCAATCTCAACAGTATCAAGTAATTTTAAAAGGAGAAACAAATTTATCTGGTACTTATGTACGTACTCCCACGGCAAAAGGTTTAGTGTTTAATTGCCGAGACACCACTCAAGGAAAACTGAGCTTATCTCTATATGATTGCCAAGGGAAAACTATTGTTAAAGCCGATAGTAATCAAGCAGGTTTAGAAATAGGCGGCTCGCCTTGGGACAAGACTTGGGTGGTAAGTAATCAAAAATGACCAATGTTATAACTTAAAGTACGACGATTAATTCTTGTAGCATATTTCCTTGAGAGTCGGTAACTTTAATTACTGTGAAGTTTTCTTGAAACTGTTCTTGACACTTGTAGCCAGACTTAAGATGAAGATCGGTTTTTAAACTTTCTAGCTGACAATATTGGTGAATAGTTAGGTTGCTCATAATTAAATCTTGATATTAACTTAATAGAATCTTTAACTTTATTGTCGCTACAGCATAACTTAAGGTCATAATCAAAATTGTGATCTCGATCTTTGAGAGAAAAAAGCAAAAAAGTTCTGGCACAAAAGAAATATTTTCCTCACAAGTTCCTCAAGTTTTATTTGTAAAATCTTTTGCTATGAAGACATAACTCTAAATTCTTGTTAGTTTTCTTCAACTTAATTGATAAGCCTGATTAGTTCACCTAGAGATAAAATCTTCAATTTTATTAAACAGCTATTAAATAGCTAACTTGAATAATTATTGTTGTTATCCAAGCTAGCCATTAAATGAGCAGCTAAAGGAGTAAAATAACTATGAAAGCGACACAGTTACTTCGGCAATATCGATATGGTATTTTAGATTTTCAAGGTGCAAGCCTACATTCTGTTCATCTTGAAGCAGCCGATTTAAGCAGGATTAATTTAACCCAAGCAGATCTTAGTGATGCAGACTTAAACGATGTGGATTTAAGTGGTGCTTGTTTACAACAGGCTAATTTGACTAATGTTAGTTTGGTCGGTGCTAGTTTGGTCGGTGCAAACTTATCAGAAGTCAATTTAATTGGCGCAGATTTAGAAAATGCTGATTTCCAAGGAGCAGATTTGAGTGGAGCAGATTTACGTTGTGCAAACTTAAATGGAGCAGACTTAACTAATGCTAATTTAACAGATGTCGATCTTGGGGGAGCAGATTTAACTAATGCCAACTTGAGCAAGGCAAAACTAGCGGGTACTGATATTTCTGTTGCCGAAATGGAAGGAGCAATTTTAAGTGAGATAAATTGGGGTAGCTCTCCCAGAAAGCAAGAAAATACATCTCATAATTGGGTTAGTTGGTCAGGTTAGGAATTATTTTTCACAATTTTTTGCGCAATTATCGCAATTAAATTAATTCTCTGGAGCAAAACCTAGATATCCTCTGGGAGTAATCATCCATTCAGCATGGTTACGGGTAGTAGTATTGCCGATAATAACTGTAGTGAGCATATCTATCGGTTGCTCTAGCATTTTCTCGATTGTAGTTAAAATTACCTGTTCGTTATCCCGATATGCTCCATGAACGATCGCTACTGGAGTATCTGCTTGACGGTGTTGGGCAAAAATTTCTTGGGCGGTAACAATTTGTTGAGTACGGGTTTGCGATCGCGGATTATACAAAACCGTAATAAAATCACCACTGGCTGCTGCGGTGAGCCGTTTTTGAATCATGTCCCAGGGAGTTAATAAATCACTGAGGCTAATAGCACAAAAGTCGTGCATTAAAGGTGCGCCCACCCTTGAAGCTGCCGATTGCAGAGCAGAAATACCAGGAAAGACTTTTACTTGGGGAGACATGCCATTCCAGCCTATAGCTTGTAATTCTTCTAAGACTAGACCTGCCATACCATAAATACCACAATCTCCAGAAGAAACTACAGCAACGGTTAAACCCCACTGAGCTAGTTCAATAGCTCGTTTTGCTCGCTGTTGCTCTTGGGTA
>JBDKJC010000338.1:0-4889 GCA_039796815.1 Cyanobacteriota bacterium
TTCTCAATAATGTTCATTTATTGACACAAGGATTAATTCCCGCGATCGCAGATTTACTTAAAACTAATCAATATACGCCGATTACCCGCCCTGGAGGAGCAGCTGCCGAACCGCAAACATCTCACGCCCGAATAATTCTTATTTCTGAGCAGGCGATCGGTGCGATCGATTCTGTAGTGGAAAATCTGATTAAAGTTCCTCCCCTAAGAGTGCGTAAAGTAGATCTTGATGAGCAGATTAATTATTATCTCAGTCTGATTGGACGCAATAAATGTCTGCAACGAACTAAGATTACTCCAGAAGCAGTTCGCAATCTTCAAGCTTATGATTTTCCTAATAATTTGCGGGAGTTAGAAAGTATCGTCGAACGGGCTTTAGCTCAACTTCAGGGTTGCGATGAGATTACCGAAGAGGTGGTTTGGCAGTCTCAAAGTAAAAAGCAACAGTATCGCTTGAATCTACTAAATAGATATCCTCAGCTGCGATCTTGGCTACGGAGTGATTGGTATCCGAGCCGAATTAACTACGGCTTCACGCTTGGCTTTTTTGCCTTAATTGTCCTAATTTTGTTTATTGCCCCCCAAAACCGCCAGGAAAACTTTGCTTTGAACATGTTTTGGGCTTGGTGGTGGCCTTTAATTTTAATAGGTTTCCCCTTTGTAGGTAGACTGTGGTGCGCTTTTTGTCCCTTTATGATTTATGGCGAGATTACGCAAAAACTGTCGTTGATTTTCTGGCCGCGATCGCTAAAAAAATGGCCCAGACAGGCTGCGGAACAATGGGGTGGCTGGTTTTTATTTGCTTTGTTTGCTTTAATCTTACTTTGGGAGGAACTTTGGAACTTAGAAAATACTGCCTATCTTTCTGCTTGTTTGTTGCTCCTAATTACCGCTGGGGCGATGATCTTTTCTACTATTTTTGAGCGACGTTTCTGGTGTCGCTATCTTTGTCCGATTGGCGGTATGAACGGCTTATTTGCCAAGCTTTCTATGACGGAATTACGAGCGCAACAGGGGACTTGTTCGGCAACATGTACTACCTATCAATGTTATAAAGGTGGTGCTGCTAAAGGAGAAGGGCAAGAAACTAACGGCTGCCCCCTCTATTCCCATCCCGCACAGCTAGGGGATAATAAAGATTGCGTCCTCTGTATGACTTGTCTTAAAGCCTGTCCCCATCGCTCAGTGGAGTTTAACTTGCGTCCCCCAGGGATTGAACTCTGGACAACTCATACACCCCATAGTTATGAAGTAGCATTGTTGTTTTTGTTGTTAAATGTCATCTTTCTGCACCGTTTACCAGAAATATCTACCAGACTTGGTTTAGATTTACATCTAGAGCAATTTAGCAACCATGCTGTAGTTTCCGTGGTGGTTTTGGCAGTACCGATAATCTTACCTTTACTTGCCCAAGGAGCAAATATACTGATCGGCAAAATAAACCGCAGATATACACCTCGTAAATTTATTGAACTAGCCTATGGCTATTTACCTCTGGTTTTAGCTGGAAACTTAGCTCACTATCTACGCCTTGGTTTAACTGAGGGAGGTAGAATACTCCCTGTAACGATGGCAACCTTTGGTTTAAACGGTGCGAATCTTCCTGTGCTTGTCGCTCATCCTGCCGTAATCGCCTTTCTCCAGGGTAGTTGTTTAATTATCGGCGTATTGCTAGCAATTTTGTTGACTCAAAAGATTGCCCGTCAGCGGTTGAGATATTTAATGCCGCAAATAGGGGCGATCGCATTTTTGGCAATGGCAATGTGGCATGTAATTGTTGGCTTTTAATACGAAAAATTAATCACTAAAACCATTGACAGAGGGCTTAGTGAGGAAAACCAAACAATATAACCATATGGCGGGAGGCGGATTTGAACCACCGACCTTCGGGTTATGAGCCCGACGAGCTACCAGACTGCTCTATCCCGCGTCGCTTTAGTAACAATAGCACAGTTAGTTTCAGAAAAGCAATCGATCGATTTATTTGGCATAAACGGCAGGCAATAAACTTGCTGCACCATACCTAACCACATCACTACAGGGTAATCCTGTTGATTCAGCTGTAGATTCAATTATGGCCTCTGCTCGATCGTGGTTCATGCCGAGGGTATTAAGAGCGATCGCTTTAACCTTAACTTCGCCAAAAATTCCTCCTGCACTAGCTACGGTTTCATAGAGTTGAATTACTTCTGGTAAGGGAGGAATCAGAAAATCGGGTAGATCGCGAATATGTTTTGCGCCTGCGCGATGGACTAAAACTAAGCCTGTAGGTTGGCTACCGCGAATCAGAGGCAAGGTTGCAGTAGAGCCTGGATGTAATAGTGAACCCTGTCCTTCAATAATGACTAGATCTTGCTCGGCTGCTTGCTCTAAAAGCGTTTTTTCCACTGCTCCTGCTGCAAAGTCTACCCTCACAGCATCTAAGGCAATTCCCTGACCTGAAATCGCAATTCCCGCCTGTCCTGTCGCCATAAACTGAGCTTTAATTCCCTGAGCTATTGCTGCGCGATGGAGTTCGAGGCTCGTAGACATTTTGCCAATCGCCATATCTGTACCGACTGTTAAGATTCTCTGAGCGCCAAGCGATCGCGCTTTCCCCGTACCAATCTTTAAACCAGCAGGCTCTTGTCGTATATCCCAAATCTTCTGTCCAGAGCGTAAATTAGGAAAACGGTGATTAAGGGAGGTATGTAAGCCATTGACAATTGATAGACCAGCTTTAACGGCGATCGCAATTTCTGCCAATAAATCAGAGGGTAATTTACCACCAGAAGGAGCAATGCCAATTAGCAGAATATCAGGTTGATAAGTTAAAGCTGCTTGAACATTTTGAACAATTGGTATATTTCGCTCAATTTTAGTTAAGGTAACTAAAGATTCTCCTTCTGCCTCCGAATCGATTACCGCGACCATCTTTGTCTGACTATAGCGGAGAAAAGCTAATCCAGTTTTGCCGTGATGACCTTTAATTCCACCTTGAAGCAAAATAGCGACTCGACTATTAGCTGTTAGCTGCATCTTGTTACTCCTAATCCTGGTTGATGATTGGGTAATAAACGTCCTGCTTCTATTGTCGCACCGCGAAAAGGATCGTCTGTAAGATTCAAATGACTATCAAGATCTAAATAATCGGCATAAGGGGCAAGATGAGCCATTGCGGTATTAGCTAAGGTGCTGTCGGAATAACAGCCAAACATAATCTTTAAGCCACAGGCTTGAGCCACCTGAATTGTCTGCATGGCTTCGGTTAAACCTCCCGTTTTCATGATTTTAAGATTAATCCCCACTACTGAATTGGCTAAACGAGGAATATCGGCACTAGTAAAACAACTTTCATCAACAAAAATAGGTAGAGGTGATGTTTGAGATAGGTCTGAAAGCTTGTGGTCGAGGGCAACAGGTAAGGGTTGCTCAATATATTCTACTGCCTGTCTCTCTAACCATTGAGACATATACACCGCATCTGCAAAACTCCAGCCACCATTAGCATCTACGGTAATTCTACTCTGGGGCGCTGCTTGACGGACTGCTTCCACCATCAACTGATCTGCCTCAATGCCTTCTGGATTACCCAGCTTAAGCTTGAGCATTTTAAAGTCTAGGGTATCTTGCCAATCTTTGAGTCGAGCAACGGCTTTTTCTGGCGTACCGATCCCAATGGTGACAGATATAGGAACAATGCGATCGCAATCTAAACCCCAAATTTGCCACAGTGGTAAACCAGATTTTTTCCCCAGCCAATCATAGAGAGCCATATCTAGGGCTGCTTGAATGGCAGAAGAGACTTTCAACTCATCTAATTTAGCTTTGATTTGTTGGCGCTGTAGGGGGTGAAACTGCTCTATGTGGGAGCTAATCTGTGCTAATTCTGAACGCAAACCCGAAGCATCTTGTGGCTGTTTCTTATCTATGGAAAAAGGAGATGCTTCTCCCCAACCTTCAATATTCTCTTGCTCAACACGCAGCCACAGATTAGTACTTTCGGCTGTAGTACCCCGACTAATGCGTAAGGCAAATTTCTTATGAACAGTAAAAGTCTCAACCGTTAATTGCATAGATTAATTTAGTTTTTCTCATGAATAATATCGAGTTGGAATTAACAGTTAAATATTTTAAAAAGTGCAACTTCTCTAAAACCAGCAACGTCTAAAAAACTATCAACGCTAAAACCACATTATAGTTACTCGCATTACTATTAATTATTTACAATTATTTATTTTATGGCTTTAATTATTTCCCCCCCAAGCTTTTGGTTAAAGCTAATGATAGCTACCATACTGAATGTAGTCATCTTGACTCCGCCCCAAATTTCCCAAGCACAAGTTCCCCCATCAGGAGAGATTACTCTAAAATCAGATGTGCAGGAATCTAATTCTCAAACAGGTGTAATTACTGCCAGAGGTAACGTCCAAATCAACTATCCTGCTCGACAAATTCAAGCTACAGCAACTCAGGCTCAATATTACAGCCGTGAACGTCGCTTAATTCTGACAGGTAGTGTTTATGTTCTTCAAGCAGGAAATAGCCTGCGAGCCGAAGAAATGACCTATTTAGTTGATGAAGGGCGATTTATTGCTAAACCCGAAAGCGATCGCCAAGTAGAATCAACCTATATTATTACTGCACCTGAGAAATGATTACTGATTATTTGCGACGCGACCCTAAAGGGTATATCCGTAGGTGTATCCTTTAGGACACCTTCGGATAAGCTAGTCCTTTAGGACTGATTACTGATTACTAATTACCGATCGACTGATAATTGTTCATTGCTCATTGCTCATTGCTCATTGAAATTGTGGCTTTAATTTTAGAGAACATTCATAAATCTTACGCTAAAAGGAAAATTGTTAATCGGGTAAATCTTCAGGTTTCGCCAGGGGAAATTGTCGG
>JBDKJC010000339.1:0-4887 GCA_039796815.1 Cyanobacteriota bacterium
CTTATCTTTTTTATTTAACAAGATAGTTAAATTTGCGATCGGTAATTTGTTTACGGTTTATCTGGCGCTGAATAAAAAGAAAGCTTCCCAGTGGCGCGTCTTGTCGACACAGATGATTAAAGCTCCTCTAATTTTACCAGTTTTGATGACCAAAGGCCCTCGGTGGAATACCCATGCAATTATTGGTACTCTAGGACCGTTTAAAGTTCAAGAAGCGATCGCCATTGATACTAAAACTGCTAATCAGTCTGCTCGCTCTTGGATTGCAGTGGTGTATAGTTTTCCTGGCTATAAAACCGTTACCAGTCTTGAATCTGAACAATTAGAAGCCGATAGTGATTGGCATACGATCGAGTTACCTGCGGGTAAATATTCTTTAGGAGTCCGCTATTATAATCGGGCTGAAATTATTAATTATCCAGCTATAAAAATCGATAATCAATTATTTGTTGAATCTTATAATATTCCTAGTGATATTAACAAGTATTACCACGATCTAATTAACGCCAAAAACTGGTTTTATTTGAGCCTACACTACTATATTTTTACAATTCTTAAGCTGCGTAAGTATCTTCCAGAATCTTTTGTCCGTCGTGAATACTTACCCATGGGCGCACCAGCGACTCACTTTGCCTATAATTATTTAGACCCACAGCAAACTTTAGAAATCACTACTGTTCCTGAAATTATCCAACAGTTTGATATCTACTTTACCCTTTACGATCGCTCTAGCCTGCCCTTAACTTGGTGTGTGATTACCGAACCAAAATATACCCTAGCACCCCAGAATACCCAAGGTTACTTTCTGTTGAGAATTCGACCAAAACCTGAATTTACCGAGACTAAAATCAAAGTTAAGTCTGAAATATCGGTGATAGATAGCTTAAATCAGCATTTGACTATCAGAGATTCTTAAGATCAATCTCGACTCATCTCCCATTGCTTTTGTTTAAGATATATCTAGATCACCACTTAAAGCAATAATGGTACAAGCCCCAATTCAAACAACCACCAAAGAATTCAAAGAGTTAGCCCTCCTGGCTGTAGATCTAATCCGTCAGGCGGGTTGTGAATATGGCGATATTCGTATTTGCCACTATCGTCGTCAAAACTTATCAGCGCGCGATCGCTCTTTAAATCGCCTCAGTGACAACGTTAGTTCTGGTTTTGGAATACGAGTCTTGTTAGATGGTGCTTGGGGCTTTGTCGCTTCTCACCGTATTACCCCAGCAGAAATTACGCGGATTGTTAACTTAGCTGTGGAAACTGCTAAAGGTAGCCGTCTAACTCAGCAAGAGCCTGTAAAACTAGTTCCTGTAGAGGCATATCAAGATCGATACACGACACCAATTAAAATTAATCCTTTTGAGGTGCCGATTCAAGAAAAAGCTGAGTTATTACTGCAAATTAACGAGCAGTTATTGAGCTATAGAGATCGGGGCATCAAAAAAGCCTATTCTTTCCTCAGTTTTGCCCAAGAAGATAAAATATTTGCCTCTACAATGGGTTCAGTAATCGAACAGACTCTATATCGTAGCTATCCTGGTTTGGGCTGTACAGCGATCGCCAATGGAGATGCCAAAGACAGAAGTTATGAACGTCCGCCCCTGAATATTGGCTATGAACATATCGATCGCGTCGATTTACTCGGTAATATTGAACGAGTAGCCACAGAAGCAATAGAAAAAGTTTTCGCCCCAGAGTTGCCTGGAGATACCAAGACTACTCTAATTCTGAAGCCAAGTAATCTATTCCTGACTATTCATGAATCTGTCGGACACCCTACAGAACTCGATCGAGTATACGGTTATGAAGCTAACTTTGCGGGAACTAGCTTTGCTACTACGGATAATCTACATAAATTACAATATGCTGCCCCTTGGATAAACCTGGTAGCCGATCGCACTCAACCTCAAGGTCGTAGCACTATGCCTTATGATGATGAGGGCGTTCCCGCCCAACGCTGGTATGTAGTTAAAGACGGTATCCTCAACGATTATCTGACAGATCGGGAAACTGCTTTTCGCCTGGGCAGAGAAAGTAGTAACGGTAGTTCTTTTGCCGATAGTTGGTCGAGTACACCAATGGTGCGTATTCCTAATTTAGGATTAGAACCAGGCAAGTCAGGGGATAGCCATACTGCCACTCTCGAAGAAATGATTGCCGACACTGAAGACGGTATTCTTATTGACGGTATTGGCAGCTATTCTATCGATCAACAACGTCGTAATTTTCAGTTTGGCGGAGACGCCTTCTGGCAAGTGAAAAATGGCAAAATTACGGGGATGCTCAAAAATGTTACCTACCACAGTATGACTACCGACTTCTGGAACAGTATTGATGCCCTGGGTGGTGAATCTGAGCTAGTTCAGTGTGGGACAAATATGTGCGGTAAGGGAGAACCAATGCAAATTGCCCAAATGACTCATGCCTGTGTTCCTGTTAGGGTTAGGGATATTCAGGTTGGTCGCGGCTCATAAATTTTTAAAGCGAGAGGTTTTTGCTATTTTTGTGAGCTTAATATTTTATAGTCATTTTAACCATAAATTCAAAGTATTGCGACTAATTTTAAATAGACGACAAACATTGATTTTTTGGTGTCCCCTTTTTACTGCTTCAATCGCTGAGGAGCGTAAATCATAGCTATAAGGTGCTGGCATAACTAATAGCGATCGCTTGATCTCTTGATGACTTTATTCCCATTATAAAAATGTCCTAACCATAATGCGTAAGGCTATAGTTTCCTGTTGAGCAATTCGATTGCTCTGGGCATCTGATTAGCAACTAAAACATCTATATAGTAGTATTTAAGTACTTAAAAAGCTGGCGACAAAGAGGGGGCAAGAAACGTTCTGTCTTGAGACAAAGGTTTCATGGTTGGCTACATCGTCGCATAGTAGAACTGACCGAAATGAAGTGGACGGAAGTAGTAAGAGTCAAAAGGGGTAGTATTGAATCGAAAAATAAAAACCATTATCTTGTAACGTATTACCGTCATTATTGCTCTCGATTAAAGGAATACCATAATCTACAAGCAAAGACAAATCAGGAATAATCTGCCAGTCTAAACCTACCCCTAGACTAGCAAGTGTAGCAGGATCTAGATCGAGTTCTTCATCGCTCCAAGCTGTGCCAAAATCAAAAAAAGGTGTGATTTGTAAAGTCTGAGGATCTGAAGTTAGTGAAATGCGATATTCAATTGAACCGAAGATACCATTATCCGCAACAATTTGATTTTGGCGATAGCCTCTAACTGTGTCTATGCCACCCAGACTAAATTGTTCCAAAGATAGTAATGGATCTGGAGTAAATTGAGCATAAAATCTGGTTAAAAGTAAGGTTTTGGGCGATAATTGCTGTACCCACTGAAACTGACCTAACCAAGAAAAAAATACCCCGTCAGCTTCCGTATCATTATTGGTGGCATCAACAGCATCTAAGCCGATATTAAACTGAGAACGAAAAGCTAACACTCGCCGTGTATTGCGATCGACCCAATCTTGAGATAATCGCAAGACTGTCACGTTTGATTCGCCGTTTTGGCTACCTGGTGTAAAATCGAAGGGTTCTTCATTATAAAAAGTTTTACTACGGCGTAAGTCTAAAGCTAAACCAAGTGCTAATTCGGTATTTGGCGATCGCACGATGGGTTGGCGAAATCCAATTGAGTAAGTTTGGATGTCGCTATCAATATTTAAATCTTTAAATTCCGCTTCAACAATTTGACTATCACCGTTATCGTAGCTGAAGTTAATCGTCCCGTTGTTAGCATTAACCGGCAGATCGTAACTGATATTATATATATTCAATCCTTCTGTAATACCGTAACTGCCCCCTAGGCGATCGCCAAATCCCAAAAGATTTTTCTGGGCAATTTGCAGTTCTATTTGCTCCGAACCGACACTAGGAGAGCGATAGTTATTTACAGTTATCCCAGCCTCTAATCGAGGAGCTTCTTTAAGATTTACTAATAAAATATTGCGCGCAGGAGTTGTGCCGACGATTAATTCAGCATTAACTTTCTCGATTAAGGGATCGATCTGTAGAAGTTGTAGTGCTTGTTCAATTTCTTGTCTTTTTAAGGGAGTTTTGCTAATTTTTCTCAGACGCGATCGCACGTAATTTTCTCGCAGGTGCTTCAATCCACCGATTTCAATTCCTTCTAATTCACCCTCGACAACCTGGATTTTTATTATACCGTCGCTGAGATTCTGATTAGTTGGCAAAAATGCACCACTAGTTATATAGCCGTTTTTCACATAGAGCTGAGTAATTTGAGAACGCAGTGTAATTAAATCCTCAAGGGTTACTTTCTTATGTTCAAATCCCTTAATTAATTGGTCAATTTCAGCTTGTAAAACGGTATTGCCCTGCACCTTAATTTTTTTGACCAAAAAGCCTGCTTCATTTGGCAGATTTCTAGAGGGTTGAGAGAAGTTAGGAATTTGCAGTTGAGGTTGTGGGGAAGTAGGTAATTGAGGAGGCAAAGAAGGAGTTGACTCTGAAGGGGTAGGAATAGTTTGCCGAATTCTTTCGGGGATAGATGAGGGAATTTTTGGTTGAGGTGGCGACGTAGACTGAGCTTTTGTTCTAAGAGCCAAAATAGCTAAAGCAGTAATACTTAAGCTAAAAATTGCGATTAATTTCAGAGCTATGTATGCATAGAAATAAAACTTTTGATCGTCTGTACTGTTAATGACAAGATAGAAAAAAATGCGATCGCTCCTATTTGCAAATACCGCTAAAATTTTAGTATCTTTTGAACTTTTTTTAAAATGCTTTTCAGCTGTTGAGAACATTCACGACTCATGACTAATTCACCATTAGGTAGACGATAAACCCCTGTCGGTTCAATAATCGGATCGCCTTTTTTCCAAGGACGGCGAT
>JBDKJC010000340.1:0-4886 GCA_039796815.1 Cyanobacteriota bacterium
ATGATTAAAGCTGCTGCTGGGCAAGGTTGGATTGATGAAAAGCAAGTAATTTTAGAAACTCTGACCAGTATGAAACGGGCAGGGGCAGATTTGATTTTGACTTATTTTGCTAAACAAGTAGCTTTAATGTTGCAATAGTCAGATTCAATATTGCCTAACTTAACTAAAGCTTCGATAAATAATAATTCCCAGGACAATAATGGATACATCAATACAAGGCTTACCTGTCACCATCATTACAGGCTTTCTCGGTAGTGGAAAAACAACTCTCCTCAATCATATTTTGACTCAACAGCAAGGATTAAAAACTGCCGTTTTAGTCAATGAATTTGGAGAAATTGGAATCGATAATGAGTTAATTCTTTCTAGTGATGATGATATTGTCGAGTTAAACAACGGCTGTATCTGCTGCACAATTAACGAAGATTTAGTCAAAACCGTCCATAAGATTTTAGAACGAAAAGAACAAGTAGATTATTTAGTTGTCGAAACCACAGGAGTAGCCGATCCTGTCCCTGTCGCCGTAACGTTTTTGAGTGCAGAGTTACGAGGTAAAACTCGCCTAGATTCTATAATTACTTTGGTTGATTGTGATAATTTTTACACTGAAGCCCAGAAAAACAGTACCGTAGCCTATCAACAAATTACCTACGGGGATATTATCTTGCTTAACAAAACTGACTTGGTAGAATCAGAGGTAGTCGATCGCATTGAGGAAAAAATTAGCCAACATCGTACCGATGCCAAGATTATACGCACAGTCAAAGGAAAAGTTTCTCTCCCTCTAATTCTAAGCGTAGGCTTATTTGAATCAGACCGCTATTTTCAAGAAGAGACAAGAGATTCTAATCACAGTCACGAAGATCATCACCATACCGAACATGATCATGAACATAATCATAACCATGAGCATCAAGATCACGAACATTCTCATCATTTAGATGAAGATGGTTTTACATCTCTATCTTTTGAAGCTGACCAACCCCTGGATATTCGCAAATTTCAATACCTTCTTGATAATCAACTTCCTGAAGAGGTTTTCCGCGCTAAAGGTATTTTATGGTTAAAAGGAAGTCCCGCCCGTCATATTTTTCATCTCAGTGGTAGAAGATTTGGGATTGAAGATGATCGATGGAAAGGTATACCTAAAAACAAATTAGTCTTCATCGGACAGAATTTAGAGACTGAGAGATTAAGAGAATTACTTGAAGCTTGTGTTTGTTGATTTTGAATCACTTAGTTTTATTGGCAATAGCTTTCCTAATTGTCTCAATAGGCAAAAAAAGCGATAGTGGTTCATCCTGGAATTCTATAAAACCACGTTTTTGATAATATTGTTTTGCTGCTTCATCTTTAGCTTGAGTATAAACAGCATAAATTCCAGTTTTATCAGCAACTTCAACTGCACATTCAATCGTTTTTCTTGATGGTTTATCCAAGCATATTTTTTAATGTACTCATCTAACTCAGCGTTTCCAGAATCAAATTGAAGTCTTTTTAAGCTACTACGAGTATGACCGATTGAATCTAGCGGTTTGATTACATATTCCACAAGTTTTGAACTAATTACCGAAATTTCATCGATCTTATTGAAAAACAGATAATAAGCCTTCAGATGGTTGGGGTGGATTTTGTAACGCAGCTATAAAAAGTTCGCTGTCTTTTACAGATAGCCTGAGAGCTTCTTGTTCTGTATTAGAATTTATCTTTTCTTTTCTATTTTTGGTAGGGAACAAACTGAATATGCTGTTCCTCTGTTTTTTACTGGGAGTTTTTTTCATTGGAGATGCTAAATACATAGTCTTATACTTAATTTAATATACTATTTACGAATACAAGCTAGCAAACAAAATTAGCAGATGTATTCAGGGAAAGTACTTATTTCATCAACTCTTTATCAAAAATCAAAATTTATGTGACTTTCTATCTAGTATCATCAAGCCTATCTAAAACTTTATTGTATTACAGAGTATTGATTTATTGAAAAGCGATCGCCAAGCACAATAACGAAATATTCTCAGCCGATAGTTTATATCCCTCTTGTGTCACTATCCGAGATTAAAGAATAGTAGAAACAGAATTTATCCATCAGGAACAGAGAAATAAAATTGATTCATTACAGCGATTAATTGATGAAAACCAATTAATAAAAACGATTAGGAAAAATATCCAGCCAAGGCATAATCATCCAGAAAAGAATTGTCGGTTGAATGATTAAACGGAAGTTATTTAAAGTAGTCTTCCATCCTTCTCTGTCAGACCATTGCGGATGAAAAGTAAAATCAACAACAGACTCAGAAACTTGACTTGAGTTACACAAAACTGTGGAAGAAGAACTAACCATCCAATAAGCCGAAAAAATAATTTCCCACCACTTGTTAATTTCTCGAAAATTAGTAAATCGATAATCAGTCCAGCCTAATTCTTGTTTGCATTGTCGAAATCCATATTCAACCCATGTTCTTAATCCATATAAATTACCGAGCTGCTGCTTCATTTTGTTGCGACTTGACTGAATATTGGTCATCACAAAAGAAGTAGAATTTTCGGGCATCGTTTTAGGGTCAGTGGTTATTTCCCAATAAGTACATGCGGACAAGTCCTTTGTTCGGTTTCGTCGACCATAAATTATTTCTCTGATGTATCTAATTTCTGACTTTTGGTCGCTAAAAGTTCTCTTGAATTTACACCACTCAAAAGCTTCGGCTTGGTTTAGGTTAATATTGCGATCTCTCATACATTTATGTTTGTTCTCATTCCAATTCAATCAATGTTTGCGACAAAATGGATATCAGAAACCGTCATTACTGCAATTTTTAAAGGTAGTAAAGATTCGTTTTGGTTCATAATTTATTATTAAAACTACAGTTCAGTGTTTAGTATTTTACAAATCCATGAAAAAATATCACCACCGAAACGATAGTGGTAAATTTGGTTCAAAGTTATAAGTTTTGCCATTCATACCTCGATCAAATTCTAATTGCAAATGATAAGATTGCCCGCTCGTAAAATTGGCTAAACTTAGTGATTGCAAAATATCTATTTCTGCTGAAAAAGATTTTTGTTTAGCTAGACTAACATCAATTTTGGTAATCTTTTTTAACTTAACACTATGTTCTAAAGGTGGTCTTCTCTCAGGAGACACTGAAGCTGGTGATTGGCTAACAGGCGACAAAAAAATTATTGGTTCGTCTGTAAATTGGCTATTAGTTGAAATCGGCAGAAAAGCACCTTCAGGAATATAAGGTGGATAGTATTTCCAAGTAGAAAATGGTAAATTGTCTAAGCTATCATTAGTCGATCTAAAAGAAATACCAAAAGGGCAAACAGAAGTATTTCGCCAATGACAGCGTTCCCACAGATGAAGTGGTTGCACTAGAGGGGATTTAATTTCAGTAGAGTTACAAGAGTAGAGAAGCTCGAGATAGGCATTGTGAAAGAAGAAGCAGCGATTTGCAGTACCTTGTCCTCTATGAATGCCATTTCTACCTTCTTGCAATCCAAAATTGGATAATGCGATCGCTTCTGGTGCATTAGGTTCAACACAAATAAATATGTGGTCTAATTCTAATTTTGTCATGATAGAAACATTCTATATAAGAATCAATTGAGCTAGGCTATAACTCCAAAAAATCTAAACATTAGCTTTATTGGCGATCGCTTTTTCAAAACTTTCTTGTAACTCAACCATACTCATCGCCCCCAAATCTCCTTGTTGGCGAGTACGAATGCTCAGGGTGTGATGCTCAACTTCCTGTTTACCAACCACAGCCACTACGGGAATTTTTTCTAACTCAGCATTACGGATTTGTTTACCCAAACGTTCCCCCGTGCAGTCTATTTCTACCCGATAACCAGCTTGTTTGAATTTAGCAGCAAGAGATTCAGCATACTCTCTTTGCTCTTCGCTGACTGGTAGCAACCGCATTTGGATGGGTGCTAACCACAAAGGAAAGTCCCCTGTATAGTTTTCAATTAGAATGCCATAAAAACGCTCTAGAGAACCAAAAATAGCCCGATGAATCATAATCGGACGCTGACGAGAACCATCGGCTGCCACATATTCCATATTAAAGCGTTCTGGTAAGTTAAAATCCACCTGGATAGTGGAACATTGCCAAGTGCGTCCAATGGCATCTTTAATTTTGATATCGATCTTAGGACCATAAAAAGCACCACCACCCTTATCTTCAATATATTCCCAACCTTTAGTATTTAATGCTTCTACTAAAGCTTTAGTCGCCAATTCCCAACCTTCATCTGTACCTACTGATTTATCTGGGCGAGTGGACAGGTTTACTTCATAGTCTTTAAAACCAAAATCCGAAAGAATCTTTTCCGTTAAATTTAGCACGCCGAGAATTTCTCCTGCAATTTGTGTGGGTAAACAGAAAATATGGGCATCATCTTGGGTAAATCCCCGAACACGCATCAAACCATGTAAGACACCAGAACGCTCGTAACGATACACCGTCCCTAATTCCGCGAACCTTAGAGGTAATTCTCGATAGGAATGGAGGTCGTTTTGATAAGCTAGAACGTGAAACGGACAATTCATTGGCTTGATTTGATAAGCCTGTTCTTCAATCTCCATCGAGTCGAACATATTCTCGCGATAAAAATCAAAATGACCCGAGGTTTTCCACAATTCTAAATTGGCAACGTGGGGAGTATAAAGAAGTTCGTAACCTGTATCTAAATGAGCCTTACGCCAATAATCTTCAATGATGTAGCGCATAGTTGCACCGCGAGGATGCCAAAATACCAAACCACCCCCAGCATCTTCTTGAATGCTAAACAGTTTTAATTCTTTCCCTAGTTTGCGATGATCTCTGCGTTTGGCTTCTTCTTTCTGTTCTAAATAAGCCGACAATTGTTCGGGAGTT
>JBDKJC010000341.1:0-4879 GCA_039796815.1 Cyanobacteriota bacterium
GTATTAGGTAATTTATTGATGGGTTTTGGGGTGGGGATGTATTGGCCAGCCACTGAAGCAGCAATTATTGATCTAACTACTCCCCCACAACGAAATGAAGCTTTTGCCGTAACTCGACTAGCAGATAGTTTGGGCTTGAGTTTAGGGGTAGTGTTAGGGGGTGCTTTAATTGCTAATTCTGGTAACTATCGAACTTTGTTTGTGATTGACGGTATTTCCTTTGCTGTTTTCTTTGGCGTAATTTATTTGGCGATCGCCGAGACTTATCAATTTAAACCACAATTGGTGGAAAATCAGCAAAATGGCTGGTCTTTTGCGGTAGGCGATCGCGCTTTTATGGTATTTGTGGCGGTAAATATTTTATTTACTATCTATTTATCCCAGGTACAAAGTACCATGCCTTTATATTTGAAAAATTTTGTCCAGCTATCTGACTCTACTACAGGTTTCTCCGAACAGGTTATCAGTGGTTTATTTACTTGGCACATTGCTTTGGCGGCGATCTGCCAACTCCCTACTGCTTGGATACTCAATCGCTTTAGTCGGATTGCAGGATTAAGCCTGTCTTTTTTAATTTGGGGAGTAGGCTTTATTTTAGTCTGGGTAACGGGCAGTATGAGCGATCATACTTTGATTTGGGCAGGTTTAACTTTAGGAATCATGTCTTTAGGTATGGTGACATACACTCCTGTTGCTTCTGGCTTAGTGGCAGAATTAGCACCTGAATCTTTGCGCGGGGTCTACTTCTCAATTAATTCTCAATGTTGGGCGATCGGCTATTTAATTGGACCTCCATTAGGCGGTTGGGCTTTAGATCATCCACAGTTAACTAACTATTTTTGGCTTACCTGTGCAGTCTCTGTATTATTAGGTCTGGGAGTTTTGCAATATCTTAAACGCTTGGTTAAAGCTAGAATAGTTTGAATTAAAGCTCGCGCCCTAAAGCTAATCAATTTAATCAATGTAGTCAATGTATAACCATCAATGTGCAAAAAAAAACTTGGAGCAATTTGTATTAATTTGTATACAATGGAATTCGTAAGTAATTTTACGTAAATAATTTAAATTTATAGATTAAGCAAGATAAAATTAGTCCCTTAATTTTCTGGGAGAAAGTATGACAGCTCGTCGTATGTCTAAGTATATCCAAAATAATATCTTTTATGATGATTTTAAATAGAAAATAAACAGCAAAAATTTAGTAAAAAGATCTAGTAACTTAAGGCAAATAATAAATTTGAAACGAGCAGTAGAATACGGAAAACTTTTTAAAATAGGTTAATAATTTTTTAAAACAATAAATTTTATTCTTTCAATATTTCGGAAGCTATTTATAATAAAGCGATAAATGATTCAATCTCCTAATCTAGAACAAAACAACTATCAAAATCTTGAAGAACTTTTCCAAGTTACTGTCAAAACAACGAGAAAAAATCTTCAGTGCGATCGCGTCATGATCTATGATGCGAGTGAATTACCGCAAGCAGAAGTGATAGCGGAATCTGTTGATTCTATATATGCTTCGATTCTGGGGCAGACAATTATAGATCCTTTTTTAGCAGGTGATTATTTAGAAACCTACTGCTATGGTCAGACCGTGGCTATAAATAATATAGACAAAGTAAATGTAGCTCAAAATCAATTAGAAAATTTAAAAAAGTTAGAGATCAAAAGCCTAGCGATCGCCCCAATTTCCGTTGACAATAAGTTATTGGCTTTTTTAGTTGCTCATCAATGTTCTAAACTTCAATCCTGGTCTTCTCAAGCAGTCGCTTTATTAAAAGAAAGAGCTAACATCGCGGGCTATGCTCTGGCAAGTATTCTCAAATCTGAGAAGTTAAAAGATGTCAATTTTACAAAACAGGCAATAGAGACTCAACAGGAAGGAAATTCTCAAATAATGGATCGAGCGAAGAATGGAAACGGCAATGGCAATGGCAATGGAAAGATGAAACCGATAGCAAACACTGGGATTCAGGAGAATATCGGTAATCCGTTAGCCGATGTTCATGACAAAATAGCCAACGAGTTGGGACAAGAAGACATCCTCAACACTACAGTTAGAGAAGTACGTCATCTGCTTAATTGCGATCGCGTTGTAGTTTATTGTCTAGACGAAAATAATTACGGCATAGTAACAGCCGAATCCGTAGCTGCACAATGGACTAAAGCTCAGGGAAGAATGATTGACGATCCTTGTTTAGCCGTGAGATACATAGAGGAATATCGTAATGGCAGAGTCCGTGCTTTAGATGATATTCACAATACAAATGTAACTCCGTGTTACCTTGAACAGTTAGAAGAATTGGAAGTTAAAGCCAACGTAGTTGTGCCAATTGTCAGCGAAGGCAAATTATTTGGTTTACTAATTGCTCACCAGTGTTCTGCTATTCGTCATTGGCAAGAGCAAGAAATTCACTGGCTCAGAGAAATTGCTACTCAAGTAGGTTTGATGCTGGAATATACCAAAGTATTTGCCCAAACAGAGTCAAAAGAACTAAAACAGGAACTATCGGCTATTAATGAAAGTAAATGGAACGATCTTTTTACTGATGCGATTCAGCATATTCGTCAGTCCCTCAGTCAAGAAGATATCTTAAAAGCTAGTGTCAAAGAAGTACGTAGAGTTTTAGAATGCGATCGCGTTGTTGTTTACAGTCTCAACCAAAATTTTCGCTATGGGACAGTGATCGCCGAATCTGTTGCTCCTGGATGGGTCAAAGCTTTAAACAAGGAAATAGATGATCCCTGTTTTGAACCAACTTATCGAGAAAAATATCTCAACGGTAGAGTTAGAGCGTGGAAAAATATTTATGAAGCAGGAATGACTCAATGTTATATTGAGCAATTAGAAGCTTTAGAAGTTAAAGCTAATCTAGTTACGCCAATCCTCAACGAAGGAAAACTATTTGGTCTGTTAGTTGCTCATCAATGTTCTAACTTTCGTGATTGGCAACAGCCTGAAATCCGTTGGGTAGCCCAAATTGCCACTCAGGTTGGTTTTGCACTTGATAACGCCAAACTACTAGCTGAAGCTAAAGAGTTACAAGATCATTTGCTAGAAGAAGCCAAACTAACTAAATATTTTACCGATGCTGTTCGCTACATTCGCGAATCTCTACACCAAGAAGATATCCTGGAAATTAGTGTCGAAGAAGTACGCAGGGTTTTAGAATGCGATCGCGTAGTTGTCTATAGTCTTAACCAAAATTTTCGCTATGGCTCGGTAATCGCTGAATCCGTTGCACCTGGTTGGACAAGGGCTTTGAACAAGGAAATAGATGATCCCTGTTTTGAACCGACTTATCGAGACAAATATCGCAATGGTAGAGTTCGCGCTTGGAGTAATATTTATGAAGCAGGAATGACCCAATGCTACATCGAGCAGCTAGAAAAACTACAGGTTAAAGCTAATTTGGTTACGCCCATTGTGAGCGAAGGGGAACTATTTGGTTTACTGGTTGCCCATCAATGTTCTGATTTCCGTCAATGGCAGCAGCCAGAAATTCGCTGGGTAACACAAATTGCGACTCAAGTAGGTTTTGCCTTAGATAACGCTGAACTGCTAGCTAATGCCAAACAATTACAACAGGAGGTAAAAGCTGAAAGCCAGTGGACAGATTATTTTACCGACGCTACCCAAAATATTCGGCTTTCTCTTAAAACAGGGGATATTCTCAATACTAGCGTGCGAGAAATACGCAGAATCTTAGAATGCGATCGCGTGGTAGTCTATGGCATGAACTCGGATCATCATGGTCTAATTATTGCCGAATCCGTAGCTTCTGGTTGGACGCGAGCCAAAGGGAAAGTAATCAAAGATCCCTGTTTTGAAAGTAGATATCTCGACAAGTATCGCAACGGCAGAGTTCGCGCTTGGAGCAATATTTATGAAGCAGGAATGACCCAATGCTACATCGAGCAGCTAGAAAAGCTAGAGGTTAAAGCCAATTTAGTTACCCCCATTGTGAGCGAAGGTGAACTATTTGGCTTACTAGTTGCCCATCAATGCTCTGACTTCCGTCAATGGCAACAGCCTGAAATCCGCTGGGTAACACAAATTGCGACTCAAGTGGGTTTTGCCCTCGACAATGCCAAACTTTTAGAACAAGTTAAAGAATCTAGCAGTATAAACAATGATTTGTCCCATCAGCAACATAAGCAAACAGAAACCCTCAAACATCAAGTGGTTGAAATACTAGCAAATAATGGAGACGCTTATCAAACTCTTTCTCAAGAAGCTATGCGTCAATCCGAGACGACGATCAATGTTCTACACCAGATTCAAAAGGTTGCCGATTCATTGAGTGGCATAGCCTTAAATGTTCAGCAGGTCAAATTCCAAGAACAGCAAAATGATTTAGCAGTACAGGGTACTCAAGAGAGTTTGGAGCGAGCTGTTAATAGCATTGCCAATATTCAACACACAGTACAAAATGTTGCGGTTGGATTTGATAATATCAACCATTATTGCCAAAAGCTGTCTGAGACAGTCAACACGATCAAAGATGTGAGCAAGCAGCTAGTTCAACAGTCTATGACCATAAGCAGATCGATAAATCGTAGTCAGATTGAACCAAGCAGTCAAAACTCGATTATTGATTCGTCTGATACTATGTTCTCTTTAATGCAGCAGCTATTTGAAGCTACAGCTCAAGTAGAACCTTTGTTTGCCAATATTAAATTAGAAGTGAGAGAAAAAACAATTGCACTTGATTCAGGAACACAAGAGCTAATTAGTGGAACAGGAGAATTTCAAGCAGTCCGCCAAAAACTAGAACGGTTTGCGGTTTTGAATAGTAAAATGAATACTCTGATCGAAAACATTGCTAAATCAGTAGAAAATCAAACACAAAGTTCAGCATTCGCCAAAGACTCT
>JBDKJC010000342.1:0-4877 GCA_039796815.1 Cyanobacteriota bacterium
TCCAGCTAAGAGTAAATCTGGGAGTGCGATCGCGTACTAATTTTAGTAAATGAAATCGGCGCATAAACTCCCCTTCACTATTGATTTCATCTCGCATCAGATAAACTCGTACTTGCGCTTCTAAAATTTGATTGTGCCGTCGGTTAGCAGCCCTCAGCATCAAAGTCGGTACACCATCGTATTCAGTAATCACCGCTGTTTTACTAAACATTACTCGTGCTGTCGGCTGTGAAAACTTAGCAAATGCCAAACCTGCCATTAAAGCAATGCCAACAGTACCTATCAAAGCTTCTATAGTCACTAAAATATTGGCGTAGGTAGTAGTCGGATTCATTACTCCGTAACCAATGGAAGCTATAGTTTGGACACTAAAGAAAAAAGCAGCACTGAAAGAGCCAGGTTCAGCACTAGCAATACAATCTCCTCCGAGTAAATAACCGACAGCAAAAATAGCGTTAATTACTATATAAGCGATCGCAGTTAAGCTGAAAAATCCCCACCAAGGGATCATTAACATTAAATAGTATGGTTCTCGCCAATGACTCTGCCACCTATAAGTATCAAGAATTTCAAAGCGTCCATTATTAAAATTAATCTTGAGCTTGGTCTTACTATTTTTAACTTGACAAGGATCTTGGACGAAATGCCTATTGCGTCTAGGATTTAAGGGAGGTAACATAAGTCTTTTACAAAAATTAAATTCATAAATTCAGCGTGAAATCCAGAGTTGAAAATAGATTAAATGTCTAAAAACTTATAGCATAAAGTAAGCAATTATAATTACATCCAAAAATACAGCAATATTTATTTAAGGGTTAACCGATGAAATTTAATTTTGCCAATACACGACTATATGTAGATGATTATGAGACTTGTCTGCAATTTTATCGAGATATTTTAGGGCTTGAGGTAGCTTTTGTTTCAGGAGTCGATCGCTATGCTGAATTAACCAAGGGCGCAACTAAACTAACTATTATGTGTCGTAGTAAAGTCAAAGAATATTTTGGGACTCAAACTCCTGTCTACTTCGGTGTGCAAAATGATGCGATCCGTAGGCTAGGCGGAGCCTAATCGCTTTGAGTTTTAGTGTCCAAGATATTGATGAAGCTTGTAAGTATTTGATAAGTAAAAGTGTAGTTATTGTCTCTTCTCCCTGGAATTTCGCCGACTGGGGAGTTAAATTAGCATTAGTGCGCGATCCTGAAGGTAATTTAGTTGAGTTGATTCAAGAGTCCCAAATGGTAGGTGCGGAATAGCCAGTAGCTGTCAAGCATTATTAGATCCACTGCCAGGTTAATAGTCCGCCCCAGTTACAAATGTGACTGGGGTTTTAGAAAGTTTACCTAAAGATAAAATCAGTGGGATGGATTTGAAACCGCACTAGGTTGTAATAAGCTAATAATACTTCCGTCTGGAGTACGCATTGCTGCTACTTTGCCGAAAGAAGGTTCTCGAACATTTCCTTCTAAAGTCGCACCGCCCTCTTCGAGAGTAGCAATGGTTGCATAAACATCATCCACATGAAAACTTAAAATAGGAGAACTTCCTGACTGACCATTCTCTGAGGCAGCATGGAGGGCAATAGTCGTACCATCTGCATCTAACTCTGCCCATCCTGGGCTTGATGTAATTACCTTAAGCCCAAGTCCTTCACTATAAAATTTTACCGTAGCTGGAATATTTTTAACCATCAACATAATATGCTTAAATCGAGCTGCCATTGATAATCTCCAATGTTATATGTGCTTAGTCTTCTTGTTTAGTATACAAATTTCAGTTTATTCAAGTGTGAGTTTTCCTGAGAGAAGCAACGTTTAATTTTCAATAGGTACATTCTTAAATGTCTGAGTCTCTGGAATGTAAAGATCGAGAGTTTTGACACCTTCAGGGACTCTTAACCAAACATAGGCATCTACAGATGCACCCCCTTTGACGAAGTTTAAATTAATCTCTCCTGTAGATCTGTCCTTACCAACTGCTTCATAAACTTCGCTCGTGTCAGGGTTACGAACAGTTGTATTATCTAAAAATATTAAAGTATCATAGGGATTTGTCTCTTCATCTCCTACAAGTCGTCGGGCGCGGATTTGCACGTTCACAACATTCCTAGTGCCTATATCTGGATCTTTGATGCGTTTGACCTTCAGCAACTCGATTTGAGCTTTATCTTTAAAGGCAAGCTGGACAAACTGACCTGGTTGGATGCTAGGAGAATTGGTAGGAGAAGGGGAAATATTACCAGGCGTTGAGGATGAGTTTTGAGGAGGTGTATTAGCTGCTACGTCTTGTGGACTGGGACTAGGCTGTGCTATTTTTTGATTAGCAACAGAATTACTCAAAGTTCCCACTTCTTGTTCAAGACTAAAGACTTTATAAGCAGTAAAACCGCTGAGTATACCAGCTAGTATAGAGAGTACCACCGCGATACCAGACAAAAAATTGCTCATAAGATTTATACTCAAAAATAAATTTAAAATCAAAACCAGAATCTAACCAATCAATCAAATTATCCAATTGCTTTAGAGGCAATAATTTGAGGGTAATCTTCAACTGTCTATTTGTTGGGTATTTTCATGGTTTTGTTGCAACTTTTCAACCAATTCTAATTCAGGTAAAACCTTGTGAATTGTACCCAACCAATCAATTAAATCATTTAACTGCTTCTGAGGCTTAACAATACCCAAACCACGGACAATTACCTTCTTCGGTGCATAGACAAAACGCTTTATACGATTACCTATTTAGGTAATAATTTACTAACTTCAATACTAATATTAGGGAACGAAACAGGATTAATCCTACCTAGAACAATCTCTTGCTTGCTTACATAACCATTTATTTCGGGTTGAGTAAATACCCAAAGTTTATTGTGAGGTAAATCGATTACCCAATATTCAGGAATGCCGTTTTGGGCGTAGATTATAGATTTGTCTTCTAAATCTTTGTTCAAGGTGTTATTTGCTACCTCAATCAACCAATAAATATCTTGAGGGTAAGGATGACGAGTGGCATAGTTATCTGCTTCAAAGCGAACCACAGCGATATCAGGTTCTGGTTCAGAATTATCCAGGGTAACAGGATGTGCTTCTCTGACTTTTGCTGTTCCTTGTAAGACTTCTCGTAAATAGTCAGCCACTGTATCGATCCGAGAACTATGAATTGGTTTTTCTGGACTCATAGTTAATATTTCACCAGCTAAAAGTTCTACAGATTTACCTTCCAAGACTCCAGAGGCAATTATTTGATGGTAATCTTCAACCGTCCACTTATAAAGTGTTTTCATTGTCTTATTGCAACTTTTCAACCAATTCTAATTCAGGTAAAACCTTGTGAATTGTCCCCAACCAGTCAATTAAGTTATTCAACTGCTTTTGAGGCTTCACAATACCCAAAGCCCGCACAATAACTTTTTTCGGCGCATAGACAAAACGCGATCGCAAGCTTATCCAAAATATTCGTCTGTCATAATTGTTTCTAAATTCACTAAATTATCTGTAGGAATAGAAAATTCTCGTTTCATTGCTTTAACTGATTTTTCGTACCAGTCAGAATAGTTTTGTTCTAAATAATTATTCAAGCTGGGAGAGTCTTCTAAAATACTTTTAATCTCTTCACGAAAGTTGACTACTTCTTTTTCCCAACCACGCTGATTATATTCCTTTTCGCTATTCCAGTACTTTAGCTTGAGAATATGCTCGATCAGTCTTTTGGTATAACTGCGTAAAGCACGTCTCTCACTTGCTGTCATATCATTAATTTCTTCAATGAGATTATCCCAATCCATATTTTCTAATTGTTTATTTTGAATCGCATTTATAATCTCTTGTCGCCAAAGGTTTAAGTCTTGATGATAAAGCTGTTTTAATTGCATATTTAGCTATAAATTACGTAAACATCACGCCAATTTACACTAATTCTAATTCAGGTAAAGCCTTGTGAATTGTCCCTAACCAATCAATTAAATCATTTAATTGCTTTTGAGGCTTAACAATACCCAAACCACGCACAATAACCTTCTTCGGCGCATAAACAAAACGCGATCGCAAGTGTTTCGGTAAATTCTCTGCCAAAATATTCCAAGCTGGTTCAGCCATCGGCGTTTCCAAGACTAAATTCTGTTGTCCCTCGGGTTTAATCCGCGAAAAACCGATCGCTTTAGCAATTTGTTTTAATTCCATTACCTGAATTAATTGCTGAGTTGGAGGCGGTAGCGCACCATAGCGATCTTCCCATTCGGCAGCTATCTGTACCAGTTCTTTTTTCGAGGTGGCGGTAGCAATAGCACGATAAGCATCCATTTTCTGTTCGGGATCGGCGATATAGTTAGCAGGAATAAAGGCAGTGAGTTTAAGATCGATCTGGGTATCTTCTACCTTGGGTATTTCTTGTCCCTGGATTTCTTGAATCGACTCTTGCAGCATTTCCATATAGAGATCGAAGCCAATTTGCGTCATTTGTCCTGATTGTTCTGCACCCAAGAGACTGCCTACCCCACGTATTTCCATATCCCGTGTTGCCAATTGATAACCCGAACCAAGTTGACTAAATTCTTGTAGAGCGCGGAGTCTTTGACGGGCGGTTTCTGATAATGTTTGTTTACTGGGGTAAAGTAGCCAAGCGTGCGCTTGAGTACCCGATCGCCCAACTCGACCTCTTAGCTGATACAGTTGGGATAAGCCGAACTTTTGGGAATCTTCAACAATAATGGTATTGACGCGGGGAATATCTAAACCTGACTCAATAATGGTGGTACAAACCAGTAAATCTGATTCGCCGTTGCTAAAAGTAAGCATAGTAGACTCCAATTCCGATTCTGGCATTTGTCCATGAGCGATCGCCAGTTTAATCCCAGGAATCATGGTACGTAACTGAGCGCT
>JBDKJC010000343.1:0-4872 GCA_039796815.1 Cyanobacteriota bacterium
TCCTGATAGGGTTTGTTTGACTTCTACCCCCGTAACTTTGGTTAGCTGCTGAGGATTTTGGGCTAGAGATCCCCCTAAATCCCCCTTAAGAAGGGGGACTTTGAGCGCAGTTTTCCCGTTTTCAAGAAGGACTTTAATTCTAGTTCCTCCCTTTTCAAGGGGAGGCAGCACGTTGGGCGGGTTTCCCGACTTGAAGTGACTGCCGTGGGCTAGGGGGGATCGAGATTCTGCCAATGCTGTAGGAGCTATTAACAAATTAAATAAACTAAGCCAGAATAAATAATAAAGCGATCGCATTACTCCCACCACAAATAATAATCTTTCTCAAGAAGAATAGAATATCAGAAGTGGTCGATACAACAAAAGCAATTTTGAACGCTAGAGCGAATATTTTTGAACGCTAAACAGAAATTACAGAGATTTCTTGTAACTCAATTGATACGCTTTAGGACTCAAGCCAAACTTTTTTCTAAAGGCAGAGGCAAAATAGCTACGGCTAGCGAACCCAACTTGAGCAGCAATTTCAGATATTTTCATCTCCCCTATTACGATCAGTTCACGTGCCTGTTTCAATCGATACTCGTGTAGATAACTAAACACTGTCTTGCCAAATACCTGTTGAAAGCCTTTACGCAAAATATATTCATTTAGCCCCACCTGATGAGCCAATTCTTCCATCGAAGGTGGTTGCGCTAATTGTTGTAGTAGTAAATGGCGTGCATAATGAATTCGCTCTAATTCTTCTAGTTTGAGATTGCAAACATAAGTTTTGCCTTGTTGTAGCTCTAACTCTTCTTCCAGTAATAGTGCCATTAATTCCATCACTTTCCCATCCAAATACATCCGCTTGACTAATCCTTCGTAAGGGCAAAGCATAATCTGCTGTAGTACTCTTTCCATTACAGGGGTGGTAATACCAAGACGATGATAGAATAAGCGATCGCATGGACGAATTAAATGCTGTAAATTAGCGGTTAAACTTTCTGCTGAATTATGGATAAACCCTAGAAATACTTCTGGCTCGATATGGACATTGAGTTGAAACATAATATTATTAGGCTTAACAACTTCTTTGGGAGCTAATCCACTACCCCATAAGCCATATTGTCCTCGATTAGAATTGCGATCGCCAAAATAAAACGCATATTCTAAAGGATGTTCTCGCTCTTCAATCTGTTCAACTTCCTCTTCAGGTTCATAGTAACGATAGCTGTAAATATCTAGTATTACACCAGGACGCAAATCAATTCCCTGAATATAGCCAACTCCTAAATCGGGCGGACAAATCCAAGTCAAATCATCCTCAGATATCGAGTTTTCTCCTTCAAAATTATTCGCAAAATCTTCTAGTTGATTGTAAGTATTCAATTTTTTAAGCTTTATTGGCTCGAAATAGTAATTTGTGAACGATGAACGAGTGATTAGCTAATTTATCATTGCTTATTGCTTATTATTTCGATAATGCTGGGGTTTTTAAGTTTCGCTGCTCGGATTTACCCCGCTTACGGTATCTCCACATAATCAAACCTGTAATTAACAGAATAGTAGGTGATAACCCGACAAAAACATAGAAAATGCGGGAAGGTAAACCTGCAAAAGTACCGAAGTGAAGAGGAATAAAGGATTCCATTACGCGATCGCCCAAGGATTTTTTGGTATTTAAGTCAGTGACTTTAATAATCTCGCCACTATAGCGATCGATTACCGCATTAACTTCTTGACCATTTATCTCTTTATTGACTCGAAATACTCCCTTGGGTTTAGTGGGAAAGTAAATAGAAGTTACTTTCCCTTCTGGTAGTGCCGTATTAACTTTTGCTAGAAGCGAATCGGTAAATTTTATGGGTAGTTTGCCAGGAATAACTTTAGAAACAGGCTCTTGTGTTTCTGCTTGGGGACTAAAAGTAGCTGCATAGATCAGTGGAGTTGTCCAAGTGCCGTAGTTCCAGATAAATCCCGTAAACATTGCCATCGACAGAAACCCAGCAGCAATAATCCCGACTACTTTATGCAGATCGAAGTTTAAGCGTTTGATGTTGGCATTCCACTTGATTTTGAATCCAGTTGCCAATCTGCGCCAACCAGGCCACAGCATAATTCCTGTGACGCAAAGAATTGTAGCCAATAAACCTACTATCCCTGCTACATAAGCTCCTTTTTCCCCTCCTAACAGATTGATATGTAAATCCCATAAAAAGTTGGTATAAGCACTATCGGGCTTAGGTTGACCGAGTAATTCCCCTGTGTAAGGATTAATGCTAGCTTGCGTCCATTTATCTCCTGCTGCCAGCCACCAGCCTGTAATCGGTTCTGTAGCTTCTTTGGGTATTTGCAGGCTTTCAAAAATTAAGTTAGGAATTAAAGATTGAGCTTTGTTAGCAATTTCAGTTATGGCTATTGGTTCTCCTGCTGGAGGAATTGTTACTTTCGGCTCAAATAACGGGGTTGTCCAGTCGTGAATAATCAAGAGACTTCCTGTTAAAGCGATCGCTGCTGCCAAAAGACCGACAACTAGACCGATGTAACGATGGGCAATAAATACAACATCACGAACTTGTTTGCTTGTCATCATCAAGACCTTTTGTGTAATTAAAATGTTATTATCCTACTTATTAATAATTAATATCAATTAGCGAAGAATAATTTAAGGAAATCAAAACTCCACCGAAAGTTGACCTCGAACCGTAAATGGCGCACCAGGAAGAACCGAATCTCTGAATCTACCTCTTGCAAAATATTCAGTATCAAACAAATTCTCGATATTTAACTGCGCTTTCCAGTTATCTCGCTGATAGTAAAGCACGGTATCCACACGACCATAAGCAGGAAGTTCGTAAGTATTTTCCAAATCCCCTGGTCTTTCCCCTACAGCGAAGACACCAGTACCAAAGCCGAAACCTTGAAAATCCCCCTTTTGCACTTCATACACTGCCCAGATACTTCCGCTATGGCGAGGAATGTTATCAAATTGAAAACCCTGAAGATCTGGATCTTCAGTAATCTCTGCATCATTAAAAGCATAGGTAGCAATCAGATTAAAACCTGGGAGTACTTCCCCTGTTAGGTCAAATTCAATTCCGCGACTGCGCCGTTCTCCAATTTGAATATCAAAGTCAGGATTTTCTGGATCTCTAACTAAGTCGTTACGTCGGTTAATTTGGAAAGCTGCCAGAGTAGCTGAAGCTTTGCCATCAAAGAACTCGCTTTTTACTCCAACTTCAAACTGGTTTCCTTCGATAGGTTCAAAAGGATTACCTTCTGCATCAGTATTAAATTCTGGCACGAAAAAAGTACTATAACCAGCATAAAGAGAGATAGGTTCAATCGGCTGGTAGACTATCCCAAGACGAGGGCTGAAAGCTGTAACTGTTTCTGATTCAAATGTTTCTCCGAGTAGTAAATCTTCAAATGAATCTGTAGTGCGATCAAAACGTCCACCTACTAGGAATTTTACTTGTTTGCCAATAGACAGTAAGTCCTGAGCATAAAGCCCAATTGTATTTCCTTCAAATGAACTACTATCACTTATTTCAAAATCATCTGGATTAGGAGCATTACCATACTCAGGCTCAAAAATATCGATGGGTTCAGCCTCGAGAAATGCCCGATTATCTTCACCAGTATTTCGGGTAAACTCTACCCCTAATAGCAGGTCATGTTGCACGATACCAGTCTGGAATTTACCCAATACATCTGTTTGTAAAGTGTAGCGATTATCTATTAAAGAAAATTCTCCAGCAGAACGAGGTAAGGTGCGATTATCTTCTTCAACTTCACCGTTGGGACCGACTCCTCTGTAATCATAATCATTTAAGTTAGCAGTAAAACGATTTTTCAAAGACCAATTATCACTGAATCGATGTTCGAGCAAGTACCCAATACTCCACTCTTCGAGTTCAGCTTGATTAAAATCTGGCTCTCCAGGATTGAAAGATAAAGGAATTTCACCCAAGGGATTAGAGAGAATAGTTCCACTAATTGGTACGCCTTCAGGGGATATATCAGAAGACTCATTTCCTTCTGTTGTAAATCTTTCGTATTTTCCATCTAGAGTTAAAGTGGTATTTTTACCCAGTTCAAAGCTTAAAATAGGAAAAATTGAAAATGCTTCTTTACTAAAAAAGTCAACAAATGAGCCAGAGTTTTCGTAAGAAGTATTTAAACGATAAGAAATGGTCTTTTGCTCGTTGAGAGATCCAGTAAAATCTAGCGTCGGACGATAAAAATTAAAATTGCCAATTGTTCCCCCAATTTCATACCGCGACTCTTTCAAGGGTTTTTCGGTGGTTAAGTTAACTGTTCCCCCTGGTTCACCACTACCATACAATACCCCCGCAGGCCCTTTTAATACTTCAATCTGTTCGACGTTATCTAAGTTGAAGTTAACAATATCATTAGGCGATGCAGTGTTAACACCATTAGTTAAAACATTTCTTTGTCCAATAAAACCCCGAATAAAGAATTGTCCTGTTCCACCATTAGTGACACCACTAACATTTCCTAGAGCTTCGTTAACATCTCCTGTATCTCGATCTTCTAGCACCTTTTTTGGTACTACCTGAATCGACTGAGGAACATCTTTAATCGCTGCATCTGTTCTAGTTCCCACATTAGAATTAGGTGCAGTATAATTATCTTCCTCCCTTTGTCCTGTGACGACAATTTCAATCTCTTCATCTGGTTTCGTTTGTGCTGTGGCTTTGGGAGTAACGTTTAAGACTAGATTTTGCCCGCCCGACACGATCTCCGCCGTTGGTGGTTGCTGCGTCGCTCCTGTAATGGTTACGCGAACACTGGTCGCATCGATTTTAGCTACCTTCACTTGAGATATTCCTGGTGCAGGATTGGTTTGATTTACACCATTGCGAATGG